>CAZHLZ010000352.1:0-3772 GCA_964532475.1 uncultured Chitinophaga sp. | reverse complement strand
AATTTCACTTCTTTACTTGAGATTTTGCTCAACAATACCTGCGAATTCGTAAGTGCATTCTGTTTTTTAAGTTCTTCTTTATTTTTTGTGGCAGAAATATCATTTCCAACCAATTGTACACTTGAAATGTTTTCGTTTACTTTCTTAGCTTTTTCAGTATGATTATTATTGATGCTTATCGCAGATTTTGTAACATCATCATGCGTGTTTTTTCTTTGAATATCATCACTTAAATCTTGTTGAGAATGAGAAATTGTTACTTTTTTATCGATTCCATCAATTCCACTAATGATATCTTGAGATTTTTTAACTTCATTTTCATTGATCACATCTTGTTTTTTCGCTTTTGAAATCAATTCATCTTGATTTGTTAAATGTTTTACCAAATTATTGTTGTACTCAACACGTGTATTTTCGTTGATCTTTACTTCACCAGTTTTTAATATTTCTGCATTCTCTTTTCTATTAATCTCTTGTTCAGGTGCAATTTTATCAATTTTTTGAGCTTTGTTTGCCAAAATAATGTCTGCCTCTAAACTTTTGTCAATGAATTTACTTTCCGTTTCAATTTCAGATTTTACGATTTTTTTATCAATAACTTTCAATGACTCACTATTTTCTCCGTACACCTTGTTAGCCTCATCCACTTCTTTCACGCGCACTTTTTCTTCTTTCTGAAGATTGACATCAATATTTGTAATATTCTGACTTTCCTTCACTTGATTGATATCGTCATTTTTGTTAATAGAAATATTCACTTTTTTGACATCATCTTCAATCATTTTACGTGAATCAAAATCATCTCCATAATTTTCATCTACTTTTTTATTTTTTGAATACAATTCCTTTTGATCGTCAATATTTTTTGAATAAGCACTTATGTTCTCAACATTTGTTTTCGAAACTATTTTTTGATCAACAACTTTTACATTTTCAGTATTTTCTTCGTAAACTTTCACAGAAGATTCATATTGATTGGATGTTTCAACAGTAACGTTTTTCGAATATTCTGTGTTCTGTAAATTTTCGTTGTATTTGAAATTTTCTGCTTGAATATCATTCTGATTTTTCACCTTACGAATATCTTCCACTTGATCAACAGTCGCTTGACGTTTTTCGTCGCCGTCTTCATACTTTTCAGAAATGGATTTCTCCTTTAACTCAAGGCTATTTCGGGAAAGCAAAATTTCACTTGTTTTATTTTCACTTGTTTCCGTTTCTTTATCCTGAAGCGTATTCTTTTTGTTATTTAATTTGGTATTCTTTTTATCTTTTCGTTTTAATTCCGCTTTCACTAATTCTTCATTCACCTTCTCTAAATCACCAGTTGGTGTCCCCAAATTATTTAGTGGTCCAGCTTTTTGAACAACTACCGGATTTAATAGCGCGTCAATTTCTTTTAATTTATCCTTTGGATATTGGTCTGTTGACTTTAATGTAATTGCTCGCTCATACAATTCTTTTGCCTTGTCATAATTTTTTGCATCAAAATTATTATCCGCTGAAGTAATTACTTTTTGATATTGTTTTTCAAAATCATCAATATTTGCAGCATTCTTAGTTGCTTTATCGTATTGAGATTTAGCATAAAAATCGTTTTTGATCTTTAAAGCTTTTTCGTACGCATTTTTTGAATCCAACCATTTTTCAGCTTTAAACAAATCGTCGCCTTCCTTTAAGAATTTTTTAAATTCTTCATCCGTCTTACTATTAGTTTCATTATCAATCAATTGTTGAACTTCATCAATTTTCGCCAAAGCACTTTTGTCGTTATTTTTTACGGTCAATGCATTTTTATATTCCGATAATGCTAAGGTGTAATTTTTCGAATTTACAGCATCATTCCCTTTTTTCATGTAATCTGCATACAATTTCTCAGTTTGTGCAGAATTTTGTTCTTTGCTTTTTAATTCCTCAATTTCTTGAATTCTTTTGGGAGGAAAAACTTCCGTAGGCTTTAAGTTTTTTGCTTCATTTAAAAGTGAAATCGCTTTATCGTACTCTTTTGCTTTAGCAGCAATTTCAGCATCAGCCAACTTCGTTTTATATGCGTTTTCTTTATCTAAATTTCCTTTTTTAGCGTCCTCTTCCGCCTTAATTAAGGCATCAATTTCTTTTAATTTATCTTTTGGCTTCGCATCTTCAGGATCTAATTTGATAGCACGATTGTACATGTCTTTTGCCTTAGTCCAATTTTTCTCATCAATTGCTTTTTGTCCTGCTGTAAGAATTTTTTGGTACTGAGCAAATGCTTCTCCCTTAGCTGCATCTTCCGAAAGTTTTTTTGCTAAAGCGGCCTTTTCAACGGGTTCTTTTTCAGAAGGCTTAACTAATAGTGCGTCGTTATAAAATTTGATTGCATCAGAGTATTTCTTAACATCTTGCTGACCTAAAGCCATGGCATCATCCCCCTTTTTCATCAAGTCATTGTACTTCTTATCGGTTTCAGCCTGAGCAGAATTAGTTGCCTTTTTCCCCTCTAATTCCTTGATTTTTGCTGGCGGGATTGGATCATTTGCTTTGATTTTCTGTGCTTCTTTGTATTTTAAAATCGCTGCATCGATGTTCGTGTTTTCCAAAGATTTTGCTTCATCTAAGATTTTCTTGTATTGTTCTTCTGCGTTTAATTTTGCATTTTCCTCAGCAATTTTCGCATCAATTTCTTTTAATTTTGTATCAATTTCGGCGTCAGACTTAATTGATTTTGCCTCCAAAAGTGTTGACTTTGCATCCGTCCACTTTTGCTGTTTCATAAAATCAATCCCTTTAGCTTTAAGCGAATTAAAACGGTCTAACTTTTCCTTTTCGGATTGATTCGCACTAATTTTTCCGTTTATTTCATTGATTTTCGTTGTTGCTTCCATGTTAGAAGCATCTAAAGTCAAAACTTCTTGATATTTTTTCTTCGCGTTTTCAAGGTCATTTTTTGCATAAATCCCCGCTGCATCTTTTAGTAAAGCATTGATTTTATCTTGTTTTTCCTTTTCTTTTTTGGCTAATTCAATCTCAGCCAACATCTTATCAATTTTTACTATATTTTCTGAAGGTTTACTCTGACTTTCATCAATTTTCAAAGCCTCGTTATATTTTGCTTTCGCCTCTACTAATTTATTTGCATTGAACAAATCATCAGCAGCCTTCATTGCTGCATTGTATTTCTCCGTTATTTCCTTCTTTTTTGCTTCGTTTGCTAACCTTGTATCGATGGCAGAAATTTTTGTTTTTGGTAGCGTTTGTGTACCATCAATTGCCAGAGCTTCATTAAATTTGGCTTTAGCTTCCAACAATTTATCTGCGGCAAATAACTGCTCGGCAGCAGCCATCGTAGCTTCATACTTTTTCTTTTTCTCTGCTCCTGCTTGCTCGTCTTTTATTTTTTGCTCTAAATCGGCAATTTTTTGAGTTGCTACGGGATCGTTTTTCTTTAATTTTAAAGCTTCTTGGTACTGAACTTTTGCATCTGCAAATTTATTTTGACCAGCAAAATTATCTCCAGCAGCAATGGCTTTCTTGTAATTCGCTTCTAATTCTTCCTCTTTTTTAGCCTTGTCGATGAATCCTTTTATATCCTTAATTTGATCACGTACATATTGCTCATCCTTGATTTTTAAAGCTTCTTCGTATTTGACAACAGCTTCTGCATATTTCTTTTGTTGCGTCAAACTATTTGCAGCATCGATGATTTTTTGGTAATCTCCTTCTTTTTGTTTTGACACTAAATCTTCTTCCTGTTGCTTTTTCAACAAGGCATCTAATTCTTTGATTTTATCTT
>CAZHLZ010000351.1:0-3786 GCA_964532475.1 uncultured Chitinophaga sp. | reverse complement strand
TACAGCGCACAGCAGGAAATGGCTTCAATTAAAAATCAAACTGCTTGTCACATATTTAATATTCTGTTCTTCTAAGCAATAACAACAAAATAATGACTTATAAAAAATAATTAATCAAAAAATATTTTATTCAAAAATTTTATTATGTTTGCACAATAATCACATCTAACTGACAAACTTCTATGGAACAAAATCGAGACGAAGAAATTGAAAACCTAAAGCGTCTTCTTATTGAATTAGAGAATAAGAACAATAAGATGTTTTACGAACTGCGCGAACTAAACATCAAGTTGTCGAATCTAATTCACGCTCCAAAAAGTGATACTATCCGCAGAGATGCAATTGAAGAAATCAAGGTACAAACTGAGTCTGAAAAGGAAGAAAATATTGCTCCTATCGAAGAAGTAAAAATTGTTGAAGAAATTAAGCCTCTTGAAGAAGTAACAGTTCCGATTGAAATAGAAAAAATAGCAACAATAGAAGAAAAAGTACTTGTCGCTGAAATTTCAACACCCATTCCAGAACCTGTAAAACCCATTCAAAAGCAAGCTCCAATTCCGCCAAAAGCCAGTAAAACCAAACAAGAATGGGAACGATTTATTGGTGAAAATTTAATCAATAAAATTGGAATTTTAATAACCGTTATTGGAGTAGCCATTGGTACAAAATATGCCATCGACAAAGAATTACTTACTCCTGCCATGCGAATTGCTTTAGGCTATGCTGTTGGTGCCGGTTTATTAATTTTCGCCCTAAAATTAAAAACAAAATACTTAGATTTTTCGGCAGTTTTATTGAGTGGAGCTATGTCCATTTTTTACTTTGTGACTTACATTGCTTTTAGTTTTTACCACTTCTTCCCCACTTCGCTCACCTTTGTTCTGATGCTCATTTTCACGGGCTTCACTGTCTTTTCGGCCATTAAATATGAAAAACAAATAATTGCTCATTTAGGTTTGGTGGGAGCTTATGCAGTGCCCTTTTTACTATCAGACGGCTCAGGAAAAATAGGATTCTTTTTTTCTTACATCACCATCATCAACCTTGGAATATTAATTATTTCCTTCCTGCGGAATTGGAAACCTCTGCAATACGTCAGTTACGCTTTTACGTGGATCATCTTTTTTTCTTGGTTCTTATTTTCTTACGATGTCAGCAAACACTTCCATTTTGCTTTAATTTTTGTATTTATTTTCTTCTTGATTTTTTACCTCACAGGCTTGGCTTACAAGGTACTCAAACACGAAAAATTTAACGTAAATGACGTCTTTTTCATCTTGGGGAATAGTTTTATTTTCTTTGGTTTGGGATACACCATTTTAGCATCTAACAGCAATTACGAGAATTATTTGGGCGCTTTTTGTGTATTCAATGCGCTTGTTCATTTCACTGTTTCAGTAATTCTTTACCGCAATAAATTAGTTGATAAAACCATTTTTTACCTCACTTCAGGAATGGTTTTACTATTCATCACGATTACAATTCCAATCCAATTCGATGGGGATGTAATTACAATCACGTGGACATTCGAAGCCTTGATGTTATTCCTTTTAGGACGAATAAAATCGATAAAAATGTTTGAATTGATGTCCTATCCAGTTTACATCGTAGCATTTTTTAGTTTGTGGTTTTTTTGGCAAGAAAATTATGGAAAAACCATTTTAGAACAAGGTTTTTGGTACTTGAAAGACAACTTACGTTCAAACGAATTGGCACTAATCAAGGATGAATTATCGACTTCATTTTTGTTTAATATGAAATTTTTTAGTACTTTTTGTTTTGTTTTTGCCATGGCGAGTGTGTATTATTTCAATAACATCAAAAATAATATCCAAGAACTTACAACTAAAATTTCAAAAATATTCAATATAATTTCCATCTTTTTGGTTTTGATACCATTATTTGTGGGGATATTTTTAGAAATCAATCACTATTGGGAACTTAAAATCATTGATTTCCGTTTGAATTTAGGGAAAAACTTAACTTATTTCGATAATTCTGATTACCAAATTTTACGTTCTTTTGCCTTAGCTAGTAAATTAGCATTTACATTGGTTTATCTGGGAATTCTTCAGTTTTTCAGGACAAAAAAGCAAAATTCTCTCGAATTTAATTATACCATTTTTGTTCTTTCTTCCCTTCTAGTTTTAACATTCTTGATTGTTGGAATTTACGAAATGCGCTTTTTAAGATTCAGTCAAATCAATTGCGAGTTTGGAAGTTTTTCAACTCTTAGTTTAGTTGCAGCGCGAATTGGAATGTACCTGATTTTTGCAGGATTTATTTTCACTTTTGTGAGGTTTATTAAAAATCAACTGAAAACAATTCCCTATCAAATATTCGCCTCCTTTTTGGTGCTTTTCGTAATTTTTCTATGCTCCTTTTTAGAAATAAAACTTTTTTGGGATGTCAAAGAATTGACTTATAAAATTTCCGGCCAAAAAGAAATACTAAAATTTGATCATTCTATTTTCAGTATGATGAAATCATTCGGTCTTTTATCAAAAATTGGATTCACCTTACTTTTCCTTGGAATTGTAAGCTTCTTTAATACGAAAAAAGAAAAAACATACGCTTTTAAAACCTTAATTTTTGCAGCTTCTTGTCTCACAATTCTCTTGTATTTCATTTTTACAAAAATGGAATTTCAGAATTTGGAGGTAAAAAATGTATTCACCAATTCTGACTATTATAGCAATGCACTAGTCAAAGGATTTAGAATTTTAATTTACCTTCTTTTCGCTGGATTTATTATTGCCTTTATTCGATTTATTAAAGCACAAATAAAACCTAGCTACCTAAAAAGTTTTCTGTTCTATTTGGTGCATGGGGTGATTTTTGTGAGCATTTTCATGGAAATCAACCTCTATTGGGAAATAAAAGAAATCGCGTTTAAAAATATGTGTCGATTAAATTTGCATCGCATCGACACCTACAACCTTAGTTTGCTCAAATCATTTGCCTTGATTTCAAAACTTGCATTTGGACTGGTATTTTTTGGAATTACTCTATTTCTTAGAAATAAAAAAGAAAATGACGACCTACTTAAAAATGAAATCTTGGTACTTTCAACAGTCATTATTCCATTATTTTTAACTTTTGGTTTGTACAATTTTAGTTTTTTACAGTTAAATTTTCTGCACGCAAAAAATGAATATTTTGCACCATACAGCTTGGTTTTAGTAAGGTATTTAATGTATGGACTGTTCACCGTTTACATGTTTAACTACTTGAGATTCCTCAAAAAACAATTTACGAGCAAGTTTTTTATTGGTTTTTCAGAATTCGTGTTACACATTTCACTTTTATGGATTGTGAGTTCTGAATTAGTGAATTGGATGCATGTTTTCAATTCAAAACAAGTGTATAAATTGGCACTAAGTATTTTGTGGGGAATTTATTCCTTGTCGCTCATTGCCTATGGAATTTGGAAGAAAAAATCACATCTACGAATTGGAGCAATTTCATTATTTGCCGTGACTCTAATTAAATTGTTTGTGTACGATTTGCAGCACATGTCAACCATCTCAAAAACAATTGTTTTTATCGCTTTAGGAGTGTTGTTATTGATTATTTCATTTCTTTACAACAAATACAAATCTAGTTTATTTGAAGAAAATGAAAAGTAAAATATTAAGCCTATTTTTATGCCTGCTTGTGAGTGTTTCTTGGTCGCAGCTTGAGTCCTATTTGTATTTCTCAAAAATTGAAAAACCAAGTTTGAAATGGCACAATTTGTTGCTGGAAGAAAGTGTTTTGGGAAGAGCAAAATCCGATTTATCCGAC
>CAZHLZ010000350.1:0-3791 GCA_964532475.1 uncultured Chitinophaga sp. | reverse complement strand
TCATCCATAAATTTTCTTGGTCAAAATATTTATAAAGCAATATTATAAGTGCAGACAAGCTAAAAATCAAAAAAAGTGTAATTCTATAAGATAATAAATACCTCATTTTTTCGAAAACATCTGTGAATTCAATATATTTCGGTGAGAAGATTTTCTTTAACAGTGAGAGCATTTTTAAATTTTGATTTTGCAAATAAAACAAAAAAGATTTAAAATGAGTTAAAAATTCTAAAACCAACAAGAATAAAATTTTATTTTTAAAAATATTTCCATAATTTTGCATAAAAATCGGGTGATTTCTCCCCTAAAAAAGAGGAAAGGATGCTAGCTCTCCGTGACGAGCGGATAAAACAATCTAAAATTAAAGATTATGTTATCAGTTATGGAAAATTTATCTTCACAAGAATTAATTAATTTAGAAGACAAACACGGAGCTCACAATTATCACCCTCTTCCTGTGGTTTTATCAAGAGGAGAAGGAGTTTACGTTTGGGACGTTGAGGGAAAACGTTATTATGATTTCCTTTCAGCTTATTCTGCTGTTAACCAAGGTCATGGTCACCCAAAAATCACTCAAGCATTAATTGAACAAGCTCAGACACTTGCTTTAACTTCTAGAGCATTTCACAACGATGTTTTAGGTGTTTACGAAAAATTCATTACTTCTTATTTTTCTTTTGACAAGGTTTTACCAATGAATACGGGTGCTGAAGCTGTAGAAACTGCCATTAAATTAGCTCGTAAATGGGGTTACGAAAAGAAAGGAATCGCCGAAAATCAAGCACAAATTATTGTTTGTGAAGGTAATTTTCACGGTAGAACAACAACAATCGTCTCTTTTTCAAGCGATCCAGATGCAAGAACAAATTTTGGACCTTTTACCTCAGGATTTATTTCCATTCCGTACGATGATACAAATGCTTTGGAAGAGGCTTTAAAATCTCCTAATGTGGTTGGTTTTTTGGTGGAACCAATTCAAGGGGAAGCTGGTGTTTATGTTCCAAATTCAGATTTTTTAAGCAAGGCTAAAACTCTTTGTAATGAAAAAAATGTGCTTTTTATTGCAGATGAGGTACAAACAGGTATAGCTCGTACAGGAAGTTTACTGGCAGTTTGCGGAAATTGCACTTGTGAAAAGCACTGCGAAAAGCAAGCAACTTATTCAAAACCAGATATATTAATTTTAGGAAAAGCACTTTCAGGTGGTGTTTATCCAGTTTCAGCCGTATTGGCAGATAATGAAATCATGGATGTAATTAAACCTGGTCAACACGGATCAACTTTTGGTGGAAATCCAATTGCTGCGAAAGTTGCTATTGCTGCATTAGAAGTGGTAGTTGACGAACAATTGGCTTTGAATGCACGTACTTTGGGTGAATTGTTCCGAGCTGAAATGAATCGCATTATTGAAAAATCTGATTTAATTGTAAAAGTTAGAGGAAAAGGTTTGTTAAACGCAATTATTGTAAACGATACACCAGATAGCAAAACTGCTTGGAACTTGTGTGTAGCACTGAAAGAAAATGGTTTATTAGCGAAACCAACTCATGGCAATATTATTCGTTTTGCACCGCCTTTGGTTATAACAGAGGAGCAATTAATGGATTGCGTAGCAATTATTGAAAAAACTTTGGAGGAGTTTAAGAAATAAGGTACGAGAATCGTTTTATAAAGTAAAAAGCTTCAGCATAAATTTGTGTTGGAGCTTTTTTACGACTTTTAATTTTTTCAAGTAAATGCGATTATTTGATATTATACCCATTATGTTTTCAATATAGTCCAATGAATGGGATTATTTTACCTACGGTGCTACTAGCGTGGTCAAACTATATCGACATTATACAAAACTATCATTGGACTAAAATATTATTTGTACTTGGAATTATAATCAAAACAAATCGGCTGTTTCCTTTCCGATTAAGGAACCAATGGCAACACCCATTCCACCCATGCGAACTCCCACGGCTAATGAATCGTTGATTTTTTTGACAATTGGTTTTTTGGTTTTTCCCACGCCCATTATTCCTGACCAAAAGTAATCGATTTCAAATTCTGTTTGGGGTAAAATAATGTTCTTTAATTTTTCACTTAAGGAATTTTTTATCAGTTCAGTAGTATGGAATTCTTCAGATGTTTCTCCCTTGAAATCCAAATTTCGACCGCCACCAAATAGGATGCGGTTGCCAATGTTTCTGAAATAATAATAACCCATTTGGTAATGAAAAGTGCCTTGAATATGAAGGTTCTCAATAGGTTTTGTAATCAATACTTGTGCTCTTGCGGGCAAAACATCTTCATCTTTCAAGAATTTTTTCGCAAAACCATTTACGCAAATGGCCACATTATTCGCTTGAAACTCTCCAATATTACTTTCAATAAAATTGCAATTTGTGTGCGTTTCAATGTTTTTAATTTCAATTCTAGAAAGATGCAAAATTCCATGTTCTTGCAATAAGGTATGAAATCGTAACATCATTTTTCCAGTATCAATCTGCGCTTCCAAACGGTTATAAAAACTTGTCTTGACTTGTCCAAAATTAAACTTTGAGTGTACATTTCTATCCTCAGAGTATACGTTTTTTTTGCCTGATATTTTATATAATTTTTCGTTCAAATATTCAAGTTTTTCCGAATAGGGCAGGGGATTTGTATGATCATCAATCAAGTCCCACGAACCATGTTGCTGGAAATCTAAATGTTCGATACCAATTAATTCTTTCAAATAATTCAAACCTTCCCATCGTTTTTCAACAGTTTGCCAAACCTCATGTTCAGGAATAGAATTTAAATCATCTACCAATTCGGTTACGCTGCCGAAGCAAGCAAAACCTGCATTTTTTGTACTTGCGCCCATTGGTAAAAATCCACGCTCAACAACTAAAATCTTTGCCTTTGGGTGTTTTTTTCGAAGGTGAATTGCGGTGCTGCAACCAACGATTCCTGCTCCAACGATTAAAAAATCAATGCTTGTAAAATAGCTCTCCTTTTCCCAAAAACTCAATTGATTTATTGTTAACATAATTTCTTAAAATAAAAGCGTAAATTCAATTTGAAATTAAGTCATTTTTCAGATTAATTTCCTATTTTTGTACAAATTTAGCAATATTTTGAACGAATTCTGTAACAAGATGTACAGACAAACGTTTAAGGGAATAAATATGAAACATTTACTTACATTTCTTTTGGTGTTATTGGTTACAGGCGCTGCTTTTTCTCAAGTAGAATGTACCATGGAATACTCCATTCTCGACTATAATTCTGGTAAGAAATTAACTGGAGTAAATGTTGATGTTTTTGACGGGGCAAATATTGTGAAGTCGGGCGAATCTCCTTCCAATGGAACGGTGAAATTATCGGTTCCTTCTGGGAAAAAATACAAGGTGGTTTTTTCAAAAGCGGGTAAGGTTTCTCGTATGCTTTACATCGATTCTAAAGGGATTAATGCCGAAGATATCCAAGGAGGTAGCTCTGTTGGAACGGGTAAAATTGAGGTAAAATTGTTTGATGAGGTGCCCGGTGTGGACTTTAGTCATGTGGAAAATAACCCTTTTACTGAATTTTATTTTGAAGGAAATGCAACCCTTTCCTATGATTCTGTCATAGCAGAAAAAATGAGAAAAAAAATTGAGGAATTACTCAAACAAGCTGCTGCAAAAGAAAGTGAAAATGATGCTAAGTACCAAGATGCAATGGCAAAAGCCAAAGATTGGTACAACAAAAAGAATTACCAATTTGCGCTTGATAAATACGAAGAAGCATCTTTGCTAAAACCTAATGAGCAAGAACCAAAA
>CAZHLZ010000349.1:0-3808 GCA_964532475.1 uncultured Chitinophaga sp. | reverse complement strand
CCTTAGTTTCAATTTTAAATCGCTCCGATACAGTTTGAAATTGTCCAAAATCTGGAATAAAGGCTGCAAAAGGCAATTGAAACATCGAATGAATGGTTACTCCACCAGCATTTAAAGCAGCAATTCCAGTTGGAGCTACCACGACAGTTTGTTTGTGCGTAGATTTGATAATATCATGCAGAAGCGTTGTTTTTCCTGTTCCAGCTTTCCCGGTCAGAAAAATAGATTGTTTGGTTTGGTTGATGAAATTTTTTACGATTTCAGCAGGTTCAAGATTTTGAGGCATAGTTTGTAAAATTTAGACTAAAGGTAATGCAAAAACATTCATAAAACAAAATTTTTCAGTCATTTTTTTTAAAAATTATAATTTCAAATTAAAATTTGCACCTAAATAATCCGTACCAATTGAAGGTTGAAAACTGAGGTTTTTATTCCATTTTTTCCATGGATTCCAGTTTTTTAGTGGCTCAAAATGATACACTAAATTGGTGACTAAGATTCCTATTCCGGCACCCATCAAAACATCTGGCACCCAATGTCGGTTGTTGATAACACGCAAAGACCCAGTTGACATTGAAAATAATAGTCCACTGCAAGCAATTATTTTATTCGTTTGGTAAAATTCATTGAATAAAACCTGACTGGAAGTGAATGCAATTGTCGTATGTCCTGAAGGAAAAGAATTATAAGTGCTGCTATCTGGACGCAGTATTTTAAGTGTGTTTTTTAAAATTAGTACAATTCCAACACTTGTAATTTCCGAGATCGCCAGGTATTTTGTCTGATTCCAAACAGAATTTCGCGCCTTTAATTTTAACAAATCAGCCGAATACATAATTCCAACGGGTACAAGAGGTAATACATCATCTACTTTTGTTTCAAAATTATTAAATGGTTTACGAAATCCTTCTTGTATTATAGTTTTTGTATTTATAGAATTTAAGCTTAAACCAAGTGCCATCAATGAAACTGGAGCTACAAGCTTTTTTAAAAGTTTAGGTTTTTCAAGTGTTAATTTATTCTCAAACCAATTTATTTTATCGTATCTTTTTGAAATTTCTTGTGCGTGAAAGTTCAAGACAACAAAGAAAACAAGAAGGAGTTTAAAATACTTATCTAGTTTCATGAAATTTAATTTTCATTCAAACTTACAATTTTTTTTTCAATCCGAGATTTTTCCTAATTTTATACAATAAATGAAAGTAGAAGAAATTAATGATAAAAAAATCCTTTATGCTTGCCTCGATTGGGGCTTTGGACACGTAACGCGCTCAATTGGAATAATAAAACAGTTGATTTCTCAAAAAAATTCAATAATTGTTGCTTGTAATGATGAGCAAAAACTTCTATTTATTTCTTATTTCCCTGAAATTGAATTTATTTTTTTGGAGGGATATAATTTCAAATTTTCAGGAAAAGGCAATTGGACTTGGGATTTATGGAAACAACGAAAATCCTTTTTTGAAAGCATTCGAAAAGAACAAGGTTTTGTAACTAATTTCTGTTCAAAAAATAAGATAGATTTATTGATTTCAGATCATCGCTATGGATTTTATTCTAACAAAATTCCAAGTATTTTCATAAGTCATCAATTGCATTTACCAATCCCCAAGATTTATTTCTTTGTTCAAAAATGGCATGAGAAAAAAATCCGAAAATTTAATTCACTTTGGGTTTTGGATGATAAAAAATCTTTCTTTGCAGGAAAATTAAGCAAACGGATTTCTCACAAAAACTTATCGTATATTGGTCTAAAATCTCGATTTGATTCAACAATTAAAGAACCAATAAAATATGATTTTTTAATAGTGATTTCTGGACCCGAACCTTACTCTGAACAATTTTTAAATGAAGTCTCACATCTAATCGATTTTTCAGCAAAACGAGTTGCTGTTTTATTTCCGAAATCGCTACAAATCAACATTTCAATTGAAAATTGGGCTTATTTCCCAGCAAGCGATTTAAAAAATAACGATCAACTTTTTTATCAGTCAGAAACCATCATTTCTCGTTCAGGTTATTCAACCCTAATGGATTTAAAAATTCTAAATAAAAAAGGAATATTATTTCCAACAAAAGGTCAAAAAGAACAAGAATATTTATGTGAATATCATGCAAAAAGAAAAAATGTCATACCTTTGATTTTTAATTCAAATGAAAGAAAATAAACATACCATTTTTGCATTTATTTGCGCTCTGACCTTTAGCTTGTTTTGGATTTTTTCCGATTCAAATAAGCAAGTCTTTCGTGCATTTTATCTTTGGGAAAGTGCTAAATATGACTTGACAGATTCTGAAACAAAAACATTAAGTCAACTGAAAGTAGAAAAATTGTATGTCAAACTATTTGAAGTGGAAAAAAATGATGTTTTGGGAATTCACCCTACTGCAAAATCAGAATTTCAATTTACTTATAACGATGAACTTTCGGCAGAAATAATTCCTGTGGTTTATATTAGAAACGAGGTTTTTAAAGGGATTAAAAATGCTGAAATGGATGAATTTGTATCAAATTTTATTTTTTTAGTAGAAAAAAGATACAAAGAGCGAATGGACGAACTTTATAATCTGAAGGAAATTCAAATTGATTGTGATTGGACAGAAAACACTCAGGAAAATTATTTTGCTTTCTTGAAAAAATTGAAATCTAAAGTGAATTATCAATTGAGTGCAACTTTGCGTTTGTATGCTTATAAATTCCCTGATAAAATGGGAGTTTTACCTGTTGATCGAGCGATGTTAATGTGCTACAATCTATTGAATGTGCATGAAAACCGTCACAAAAACTCCATTTTAGACTTAAATGAATTAGAAAAATATCTTGTTGGAGCAGATAATTATCCAATTCCACTAGATCTTGCATTGCCAACATATCAAGCAATGCATGTGTATCAAAACAATATTTATGTAAGAAGTTTACATCAAGATGAATGTGATATTCTTTCCAAATTGGAAAAGCATTCTAAGCTTTGGTATGCAGCAAAGGAGGATTTTGTTGTAAGTAACTTATTTATCAGAAAAGGCGACAAAATCAAATACGAATATATTGATGAAGAAAACATGCGAAAAGCATTATCGATCATAAAAAACAATGTTAGTTTTTCCACAGACTATACCTTAAGCTTTTATCATCTAAATGAATTTGATTTAAAAACACACTCGAATGAAAACTTGGATTCTTATTTTACTTATTAGTTTAAACTTCTCAAAACTAGCTATTTCCTGCGGTTTTTATCCCTACGGAGATGATATTCGTTTTTCCTTGTTAAAGCCAAATTATGTTCCTGTTTATGGATTTTCGCAATTTCACTATACTAGTTTTAGGTATGGGACATTCGCGAATTCATTTGAGGCATTTGAGCAGGCAAAGTATGATGAAAATATCATTTCTTGGTACAATCATTTCCAAGGTGAATTTACCCATCAAGATATTTACAAGTCGCTTTACGAAAATAAAATTTCTGAATTAAGTCAAAAAAACGCCTTTTCTGCTTTTGAAAAAGCGCTATTGAGTGAAAAATTCAAAGAAGAATTGGCTTATATGAAATTCGCGCAATCAATTTCAGGTTTAAACTCTTGGTCAGACGACCCTTGGGAGAGAAAGGTAAACAGAATAATTAAAATCAGAAAAAAACAAATTAAGAATGCCTTAAAGTTTGCTAAATCTACTAAAAATGAAGATCTAAAAAGACGATATGCATATTTGGGAGTGCGTTTGTCTTTCTATAATAAGGATTATGCGCAACTTAAGAAAATTTATTCAACCTATTTTGAGAAGTCTGCGGTAAAAGACGCAATTTATTATTGG
>CAZHLZ010000348.1:1466-3828 GCA_964532475.1 uncultured Chitinophaga sp. | reverse complement strand
ACAGTTTTTTATGTCAATCTGAATTTCAATTTTACAATCGAACTGAGGTTAATAAAATAAATCTGAAGAATCGAAATTTAGTTTTGCTAAGGAAACATACAAAGATACTTTGTTTAAAGGATATTCAAATTTTTCGATATAGGATAAAATCTCAGCTTGGATTTGATCCTTTCTGGCAGCTACTAAACTGTTTTTTTCTAGGTAAATATTAGATAAATTGTAATAATATTCCGTAATTTTATCGTTGTTTGCATGGCGTAATACGCGCAACAATTCTTCGTTTAGCTTAAGTGCATTCGCCAGTTCTTTTTCATTTTGGGAAGCATAACTCATACGGATTCTCCCCTTTAAACCAAGCATTTGATAATGAAAATCCTCTTCCTCAAGTGACTTTGCATACGCTTTGTCGTAATAATTACTCAATAAAGATAGGTTTCCTCCTTTTTCTAATGCTTGTGCAAGTAGAATGGATTTAATTCCATGGTTTTTTTCTAAAAATGAATCTAGTATTAGTCTTTCAACTTGATCTGCAAAATAATTGCTTAATCGTCTCGTTTTAAGTTCTTTTTCTTTTTGCTCAGCATCAGGCCAATAAGCCGAGACAGTTTCTATCAGCCAATCGTTAAATGCTTCAATGCTACCTACTGGCTCTTGGATATAAGATTTAAAAATTTGCATTCTTTTGTCTGTACTTATGGTACATTTATACAACAAAACTTTACGTTCTGAAGTGCTGAGTTCATTGATTAACTGAAATAACTTAGATCCTATCATGTTCGCTTTGTTGAAGTTAAATACATGTTTCTAATAGCTTGAAAAAAGTTGGGAAACTTTTCTTGATGGCTAAAGGTGTTGAAATACTTGTTTCTCCGTCTCCTCCTAAAGCAAGCACTGCACAAGCCATCACAATACGATGATCGTTGTGACCATTTACTGCACAAGAAGTGATTTTTGATGATGGATAAATGTACATTTTGTCTTCCTGTTTGTTGATTTCTATGTGCACCCCCATTTTTGATAATTCAGATTGAATTGCTTGTGCACGATTACTCTCCTTATGATACAATCGCGAAACTCCTTTTATTGTACTGACTTCCTTTCCTTTTGAAGCTAACACAGCCAAAATCGGAAATAAATCTGGGTAATCAGTAGCATCAGTATGGAAAAAATTGAATTCGTGTTTTGTAATTCGAATACTTTGCTCTAAATGTTCAACCTGAGCTCCAAACTGCTCAACAATCTCTATTATTACTTTATCTCCTTGAGCTGATTGAAGAAATAAATTGTATAATTCAACCGAACCATACATCGCTGCGGCAACAACAAAAAAAGCTGCACTGCTCCAGTCTCCCTCGATGTGAATTTCAGATGCTTGAAGCGAATAAGGACCTTGGAAATGGATTTCATTTTCCTTAAATTCTAGATCTGCCCCATATTGACGTGCCAAATCGATGGATAAATCAATATATGGTTTGCTCGTCATATTGTTGACCGTGATGCATTGATTTGTAGTGCTAGGAGATGCTAAATACGCGTATATGAGTCCTGTAATAAACTGAGAACTCAGGGATCCATCCACAACGATGTTCTTTCCTTGAATTGGTCCAACAATCGAAATAGGAAGTTTTCCACCATTGGTTATGATTTCAACGCCAAGTTCAGGAAGCGTTTTTTCAAATAAATCCATTGGACGGTTCAAAATGCTTCCACTTCCAGAGATGGTAACTTTTGAATTAAAGTTCCCCAATAGAGGCAAGAACATACGAGCTGACAAACCAGATTCATGAATAGAAACGTAGATTTCTTCCTCAGAATGGAAATCGATGCCTTCTACTTCGATATACGAAACGTAATCACTTACCTGTGCTCCCGCTCGTTTTATTACATCCAGCGCCGCAAGTTCGTCATCAGAATTACCCAAATTGTACAAGCGTGTTTTTCCTTTAGCGATTAAGCTTAATGCTAAAGCTCGTTGGGAATAGCTTTTCGAGGAAGGAATGTGAATCTCTCCTTTAAAACTAGATGATGGATTTATTGTTACGTAATTCATTTATTTTTTTATTACTGCTTTAATACCAAATTTTTAACTGCCTCCCTTTTTTTCTTTTATTAAAACTCCAAAGTTCGTTTAAACTTTGGGAAATCATAAGAATGAAATAAAAATTTTCTAAAAGTATTTCATTTTGTATAAAAATGGAGAAAGAATAAGTTAAAAATCATGCACAAAAATTTCAAAAAACACCGATAACATTTTTATTTGAAATATCAATTTCCAAATAATTTAAGCATGTAAATCTCAAAATTAACATGGGATAGTTGCTATTTTTTATTTTTTTGCAAGCGTTTTTCCATCTTGAACGGT
>CAZHLZ010000348.1:0-1456 GCA_964532475.1 uncultured Chitinophaga sp. | reverse complement strand
CTTTCAACATGAATTACATCCAGTAAATTATGAATGAAATCCTGAGACAAATGATAAATTTCTCCTTTTGTAATTAAGCGATTAAGAATATCGTTCCAGCGATTAGATTGAAGTACTGTTACATTATTTGAGGCTTTTAACTTACCTATTTCTGAAGAAATTTGCATACGGCTTCCAAGTAACTGCAGCATTTGGTCATCGTATGTATTTATTTGTTCTCTCAAATTTTCAAGTTGAATGATGTACCCTGAAACATCTGTTGATGTCTTTTTCCAAATTAGTTTATCTAATAAATTACTCAATTCAACTGGGGTAATTTGCTGTAGCTTATCAGTCCAAGCTTCTTTAGGGTTTTCATGTGTTTCAATCATTAATCCCTGGTAATCTAAGTTTAAACTCTTTTGTGAAATGTCGAACAAACCTTCCGTATTCCCTCCAATATGTGAAGGATCACAAATCATGGGTAATTCAGGAAATAATCGCCTCATTTCAATAGGGATTTGCCAAATTGGTGAATTACGGTATTGTTTTTCCCCAAAAGAACTGAAGCCACGGTGAATCAATCCAATATTTTCAATTCCAGCTTTCTGTAAGCGCTCCACAGCCCCAATCCACAAATTCAAGTCAGGGTTAACTGGGTTTTTAATTAAAACAGTTGCATTCGTGCCTTTTAATGCGTCTGCAATATTTTGTACAGAGAATGGATTTACCGTTGTCCTTGCTCCAATCCATAAAACATCCACATCATAATGCAATGAGTCCTCAACGTGCTTATTTGTGGCTACTTCGGTTGCAATTGGAAATTGAGTTTCTTGTTTCGCTTTCGAAAGCCATGCAAGACCTTTAATTCCTGCACCCTCATAACCACCAGGATTTGTTCTTGGTTTCCAAATTCCTGCTCTAAAAATATCGGTTTTTCCTTCAGCTTTTAATTGTCTAGCTGTAGTTAAAACTTGTTCTTCTGATTCTGCGCTACATGGCCCCGCTATAATCAATTTATCCTTTTGTATTTTTAATGTTCCCATAATTTATGCAGTAACTATTTGATTTAATACTGGGATTTTTTCACCTTTGTAAATTCCCAATACGCGGATGTTTTGAATATGATTTTCAAGTGTAAGAAGCACTTTTTCTAGCACCTTTTTATCTTCGAATTCGATGTCAAGGTGAAAAGCATATTCATCTACTGTATTTGTGATTGGAACACTTTGAATTTTGCTTAAATTCAATCCTAATTCCTTGAAAATTTGCAAAACGGTGTGCAGTGAACCTACTTCATTTGAGCACCTTAAGTTAATTGATGCTTTATTTGACTCATCGTCAACAACGGCATATTTACTTACAATGTAAAAACGTGTAAAATTGTATTTTTCATCACAAATATTTCCAGTTAGCTTTTTCACCCGCATTATGCATAACCTATAATTTTTTACTTATTCTTAGTTTATTTGACACA
>CAZHLZ010000347.1:0-3847 GCA_964532475.1 uncultured Chitinophaga sp. | reverse complement strand
TGTAGCTTGAATAATTGCAACTGGTTCCAACGGTTAATGATGTGGCAGAACACGGTTCATCATTCGGAGGTACAACACAGCCGCCACAATTGCTAGTTGTCAATGATAAAGAGTATGCTCCTGTAGCTCCTGAGTAGCCTTCGATAACGACTACGTAAGATCCGGCAGGGAGACAGTTTTGTGTGATTTGTGATTGATCTTCGCAAAATTGATCATTGTAAGCGATTGCGCCTGCATTACAATTTCCATTTGCCAAATTGAAGAGATGCATTTCGGTGTCCCAACTTGTTCCTGAACAAAGGCTCAAAACAATATTAGATTGTTGGCTAAGCGTGAATTTGTAAATGTGATCACCGGCATTGGAGACAGAACAGCTTACAGATGCGCCCGTAGTGTTGCCTGTTATTGTTGTGGTGCTTGGACAAGCCAACGTTCCGATGTCACTTCCCGGCCACGATAGATCTGCAGCAGTGTTATTGAAAATGCAAATTGTGCCACTTAGGTTATCTGTATCGTCGCCCGAATTGCGGTGCACTTGAACATAGTAAGTTTGACCCGATGTAGTTGCTACATTCACTGATGCTATTGTTCCACTCGCTTGTTGATTACACGCAAGAACGCTTAGGGATCCACATGTGCCACTATACACAGCAATGGTGTGCCTCCGATTACTTGAATTGAAGTTTACCGCTGTTAGGCTTGAGCTGGCCGTGAATTTATACCATCCGTCGTCTCTGTCTGTCCCTCCGCATCCATGAGCAACTTGAGCTCCGTTCATAAAAGTTCCGGGTATCGTAAAATTGTTGGTTGTGCAACTTGCTCCGACTGTTAACGTTGTTGCACTAGCACAGGCGTCAGCAGGCTGAATTTGTGAAAAATAGCCGTTTGAAAGGAAGGTGATAAGCGTGACAACTAAAATTATTTTTTTCATGATGAATGTTGTTTAGTCGAGGTAAGAAATTTGGTTGATTTTAACGGGGTAGGATTGAATAAATTGAAATAAATCCTTTTGTTTTGTGCTTGGAGACAATTTAAGATACATGTAAGTTTGTCCTTCTTCGTAAACAAGCTCTTCGATTCGTGTACCAAGGCTTTGGATTCCAAATTGCAGTGTTTTTAAATTTCTGACGGATTCTTGATCAAAATGGATTTTAAGCTTTTTCTTGTCTTTTCTATTAATTTCATTCAAATTTTTCTCACTTTTTATTCTTTCCACGTCAATAGGTGAAACTTGTGCCATGCCATGATGAAAATGAAAAATCAATAATAATAGAAAGGGTAATTTTTTCATATACGTATGTTTTGATTAACGTGACAAAATTACGTCTGGCTTGGTTGGAATTTTAAAATTGAAACCCTGACAAAACCCTGACATGTGATTTCTGTGACCCTGACATTTTCTTTAATTATTTAAAAATGAAAGAGTTGAAGGGTATTAAAGAAAAGATCAAACGGTTAAAGAATGAACGGTTGCTGTATGTTTTTGAATTCTAGATGTTGGAAAAGAACCTATTTAAATCAGTTGTACTAGAAAGATTTAGTTTTTTTCTAAGTCTGTTTCTGCTTTTTTCAACACCGTCGATACTAATTCCCGTCAAACTCGCGATTTCTTTATTCGTTAGGTCTAACAGAATAAGCGAACATAATTTTTTATCCTTATTTGTAAGTTGAGGGAATTTGCTTTCCAATTTGTAGTAAAAGTCTTGGTTTACATCGGACACTTCAACTTCGAAATTGGTATGTTCTTTCGAGAAATCTATTTGCTGATTGATAAAGTTGGTCAAATTGGTAACGTCTTCATCCTGTTTGAATTTTGTTTTTATGAGGTCCAGTTTTGACTTAATAGCCTCTAGCAATTCATGTTTTGACAAGATATAAACGGCAAAATTATTCAATTGGCTGTTCTTGAAATTCAATTTTTCTTGAATGAGTCCTTGTTCCGTTTTGATTTGTTCCAATTTGATTTCCTGTAGTCTAGTTCGATGTTTTTGACGAAAGAAAAACAACAGCAAGAGCAATATGATAATCACAGATATTCCTGCAAAACTATACATTCTGAATGTTTTGATTTCTTGCTTTCGCTCTAGTGCTTGAATTTCAAGCTGATCTTTCAACTTATTGTTGAAAGTTTCAAATTCACTTTGATAGTGAGCAATATTGCTGAGTGTTTTTGGGTTGAATTTGTGCTTTTCAAATTCGCGTTGCATTTTGAGGTATTTTACGACATTTTTATGGTCGCCCATAAGAATGTAATAATCGGTTAAAACATCATAAACGCGATCCTCGTAGCGATTACTTTTGTCCAATAGTTTTAAAGCGATCATTAGGTGATTATTTGCTTCTTTCAGCTTGTTGATTTTTAGATAACTTGCAGCGAGTTTCGAATGTATTTCCGCTTTTTCGCTGATGTAGAGCCCTGATTCTTCGTAAAAATGTAGGGATTTCTTGTAATAATTTAGCGCTGTACCGTAATCTTGTAAATTGTGGTAAGATTTTCCTAAATTGCCATTTGCTATTGCAACAAAATGCTGATTGATGAGCGTAACTCCATCTATTGATTTTTTGAGGTAGGTTAACGCTTCCTTGTGGTCTCCTAATTCGTTTAAAACCGCTCCTGTATTCAGGATGTTGATTTTTACGTGGAAGTCATCAGGCTTGTATTTGTTGAATATCGCAGTTGCTTGACGAAGGTTGGATAAAGCCAAAGAATAATTACGTGTTTCACTATAGATCGCTCCACAATTCATGTAGGATATTCCGGCTGTTTCAAAGTATTCTTTGTTCGATAAGCTATGTTGATTTTTTTTCAGGATTCGTAAACACAGCAAGTTAGATTTTATAGCGTAATCAAATTGATTGGCTGCTAAATGGTCATTCCCGATATCAATTAAAATATTACTCATCAAGTAATGATTTTTAAGTTTTGATGCTATTTGATAAGCTTGTCGGTCGTATTGTAGTGCTTTTTTCCAATTGTCGTCTTGGAGATAGCAAAAAGCAATTTTTCGAAGTATTTTACATTTTTTCTTCTCTTTGTCTTTGTTTCCTTTTTGTTGACTTAGGGTTATAAACTCATCCTTTAGAGAATCAATTTTTTTAACGTCAAGCGCGTAAAAGTTTGATTTAGAAAATGTAATAAGAAGAAAAAGGAAAATGATTTGCTTGAAATTCATATGTAAAGGTAGTAAAAATTAATTAATGAATCTTTCAAAATTAACATTTGAAAGTAAATTTAGAAGTTCTTTTTCCTTTTCAATAATATCCTTCTCAGTATCATAATCACCTGTTGTTATCATATTTTCATAATCTTCAACAGTTTTAAATACAAGCATTGCTGCATCTGATGTTAAGTCCAAATAATCAAACGCATTACTTTCACAATTCTTGTTTACATAGATTCTTTCAACTAAATTTGGTTTTAAAACCTCTGCCATTTCTTCATTTTCAAAAACCTCAATTTGCAGCGCTTCATTAGCAACAAACAAACCATGTGCATGTGGGTTCGACTTCTTTAAACAACCAGTAAACTCTTCTTCAAATGTCGTTATTTCTTTATCACCGAAAGAAAATGAACCCAAAACTCTTACGTTTTTTAATGTAGTTTGGGCATTCATTTATATTACATTCGCTAATAAAAAAATGCCAAAAATTACTTTTTTCATAAATTATAGTTTTTAAAATTAAGTAACAAAACAAAACAAATCATTTGACATTTCCAAACAATTATGCAAGTTTTACTGAAAATAATCATTGTTATCTGATAAAATCTACTTATTTAAAAAAAACTTTTAATAATAACCTCAGTTCGATTATTAAAATTGGATTCAGACCGCTTAGAAACAATGAG
>CAZHLZ010000346.1:0-3847 GCA_964532475.1 uncultured Chitinophaga sp. | reverse complement strand
TGATCCTTCTCCATCAAACTTTCGTTCATCTTATCTTGAATCTGTTGCAATTCATTCTGTAGATTAAATTGCTCTTGCTTCAATTCTTGAACCTTGTTATTTTGCTTCCAATCATTTGATTTAGAATTACTAATATCCTTCTTTAGTAATTCAATATTCTTCTTAAAATCCTTCGTTTTATCTAATAATTTCTCGAGTTGATCTTGAGTTTCTGCATTAGATTCATCTCTTTTATCGTTTAATTCACTTAATGTTGGTAATTCATAGGTAAATGTTTTTGAACGAGAAGACTTGGACCCATTTACACCATCATTGTCATAAACTACAAAATAATAATCAATTTTATCCTCCAATTCTAACTTCTCTCTCCTGAAATCTACAGCATGTCGAAATGGCATACTGTTCCCACTAGGATTTAAAACCTTAACCTTTTCCGTTCTCTTATTACCATTTTTTGACCTAATTTCATAAACAAAATATAAACTTGTTAGACCGTAATCATCACTAATCGAACCATCAAAATAACGCAGGGCATCAGATATAGAGTCTTTACTTTCCTCTACTTGAATATCGGGAAATTGGTCCTTAACAACATCTATAAAATAGGAAAAGGAATCAATATCTCTTCTATTCGAATTATATAAACTAAGAGTTAATTGAGAGGCACTAGATACCTTTTTAGAAAAGTTAAAACCTTCCTTGTTAAATATTTCACGAATACCAGCAAATTTAACAATAGACTGAAATGTATTCTTACTTAACACGCTCCAATTAATTTTTGTGCCCTCAGGAACCAACAAATCACCAGCATTAGAAATAACTTCATCTTTACGTCCTAAATAAGAAGGAAATTCTAATTTAGCCTCAAACCTACCAATTGCTGATTTAGCAGAAACAACACAATTAAATGATTCAGACAAAAATTCATTTGCCTCAAAACGAAAAGAAACATTACTTGTCAATCGTTTTAAAACAACGAAGTAACGTGTCTTGCTAATCTTAGTCATCAAGTAACGACCATTCGAGGAATTAATGTATACTTTTTCTGGTAATTCAGTACCAACTAACTTAACTTCAAGTGGGAGATCATCCCCTTCAGAAATACTTAAATTATCATTTAATAAATCGAATTTAAAAGGAGCCTCTGGAACAAATTCTTGAGTATAATTCACAACACGATTAGTGCCTTGCTTCACGAAATTAGGATAAAAAATTAAAAGTGAAACAAACAGAACAATTATCGGTGCAACAATCCTTAAATATTTATAATTTGTACGAAAATCAATACTTGAAGAAAAGGAGAACACAGATAAATTATTTGATCTTTGTAAAACACTTGCCCGAATCAACTCATAATTAACATGATTTGGATCAGTATTTTCATTTAATTGAAGCGTATTCAACAGTCTATCCGATACATCAGGGAAAAAATTACCAATAATGACCGCTGCTTGTTTTCGAGAAATCCTTTTACCAATTTCATATAATTTAAATAAAGGAATCAAGAAAAACTTTCCTACGACAAATAAATTTAAAGAAACAAAGGAAAAAAATAAGGCAGCTCTAACAAGGGAAGAAAATCGACCAAAATATTCAAGCCCAATTACAAACAAGAAAGTGAACAAAGAGATTCCAACAACAAATATAAGACCCTTAAATAATTGGTTCTTATAATACTTCTTAATAAAACAATCTATTTGTTCAATAAGTTGATCAAAAGCATTCATATTAAACTAGATTTACTGTTAATAACTACTAACAAAGTACTAAATTACAACTATTCGCAGGAAAAGATCACCAAATTTTATAAAAAAAGTGTTAAAACAAATGCTTATTAATAAATTTGCCAATACAAAATCAATAAAAATGTCAGAAAATTCAAGAGTTCGAGTACGATTTGCACCATCACCGACAGGACCATTACATATGGGAGGGGTAAGAACAGCCTTATATAACTACCTCTTTGCTAAAAAACATAATGGAACATTTATCTTAAGAATAGAGGATACAGATCAAAAAAGGTTTGTGCCAGGAACACAAGAATACATCTTAGATGCATTAAAATGGTGTGGCATCATGCCAACTGAAGGACCAGGAATAGGAGGGGAGCACGGTCCTTATGTACAGTCTGAAAGAAACGACATCTACCTACAATATGCAAAGCAACTAATTGAAGACGATAAAGCATACTACGCATTTGATACAGAAGATGAATTAAACCTCGTTAGAGAACAAGCAAAAGGGATGGGAATGCCAAACTGGCAATACAACAGTGTTACACGTGTATCATTGAAAAATTCTTTAAGTCTATCACACGATGAAGTACAAAAAAGACTTGATGCAGGAGATCCTTACGTGGTAAGAATGAAAATGCCTCGCAACAAAGACATTCGATTTGAAGACATTATTAGAGGATGGGTTGTTGTAAACACAAATAATTTAGATGATAAAGTTTTATTTAAAAGTGATGGAATTCCAACTTATCACTTGGCAAATATCGTGGACGACCATTTAATGGAAATTAGTCATGTAATTAGGGGAGAAGAATGGTTACCATCCGCACCGCTACACATCATGCTTTACGAAGCATTTGGTTGGGATGCACCAAAATTTGCACATCTTCCCCTTTTATTAAGACCAGATGGAAATGGAAAATTATCTAAACGAGATGGAGACAGACTAGGGTTTCCAGTATTTCCAACAAACTGGACAACAGCAGAGGGAGAATTATATTCAGGATACAGAGAAAAAGGATACTTCCCAGAAGCATTTATAAATATGCTTGCTTTATTAGGTTGGAACCCTGGAACACATCAAGAATTATTTAGCCTTGAGGAATTATGTGAAGCTTTTAGCTTAGAACGAGTTGGAAAATCAGGAGCTAAATTTGATGCAGAAAAAACAAAATGGTTTCAAGCTCAATACTTAAGATCAAAGACTAATGAAGAATTAGCGGACCTATTATCGCAACATTTAACAAAAGAATACGATAAAGCACAACTAAGTACCATTTGTGGCTTAATGAAAGAACGTGCAACATTCGTAGAAGATATATTAAATGAAGGCAATTATTTACTAGAGAGACCAACAGTGTATGATGAACAAACGGTTTCAAAAAAATGGAAAGAAGGATCAAATGCCCTAATGTCTTTATGGAAAGGTAAAATCGAAGATCTAGAACTTTTTGATGCTACTAACATCGAGCTGGCGTTTAAGAACTTTATTATGGAACAAAACTTAGGAATTGGAGCTGTTTTACCATTATTCCGTTTACTATTAACAGGCGAAGGAATGGGACCAAGTATGTTTGAAATATCAAGTTTTCTAGGAAAAGAAGAAACACTTGCTAGAATTACCATTGGACTTGAAAAATTAGGTTAATCGTATGCATACAATCAAAGTAAATAAAATTAAAGTTTACGCCTATCACGGATGTCTTCCCGAAGAAACAAAAATTGGTGGTAACTACGAAGTGAATGTAATATTGCAGACTGATTTTGAGGAAGCAGCAAAAACCGACGACCTAAGCAAAACAATAGATTATGTTCACGTAAACAAAATCGTGAAGGAAGAAATGGCAATCCCATCAAAATTAATAGAAGAGGTAGCACATCGAATTGTAACACGATTTAAAAAAGAGTTAACAAATTTGTTACATTACTCGGTAGAAATAGTTAAAATTTGTCCGCCTATAAATGGAGATGTTGAAAGTGTATCGGTAATTATTGCAGAATAAAAAAAGATTTTTGAATATTATATAAATTTATATTATCTTTGCACACCAAAATGGTTTCGTGGCCGAGTGGCTAGGCACCAGTCTGCAAAACTGTGTACAGCGGTTCGAATC
>CAZHLZ010000345.1:982-3860 GCA_964532475.1 uncultured Chitinophaga sp. | reverse complement strand
AAAAAAGTAAGCAAAAAGTCTAGTCCTATTTGTTACTCAAAACTTTCATTCATTGTAAATCGATAATTTTCATTGAGCTTACAGCTAATTCAATTATTCGCGATTTCCAATTTCATTTTCAGTTTTTCACAACAAAAATGGACAAAAAACGTTCCACAACGAATTTTATTTATGATGTTAATTTCTACTTATTTTAAAAAATCAAAGAAAGTTGAACCTGCTAAAACAAATGAATTTTTAAATCACTATTTTGTCTCAAATAATTCTGAATTATAGTTTTTGAGTCCTTATCTTCTGTGTAAGTTTCAATGAAATTTAGCCAAGACTCTTTGGAACCTTTCAATGCATAATAAGGAATCTTGCCAAAACCTCTAAAAGTTCCGTTTTGAATTAGGATAGCAATTTTTTCGTTGCGTTGAATTCCGTTTTCCAAAATGAAAAAATTCTCATGTTCGAAATTTAACTTTTCAATCAACAAATCAACACGTTTGTTGTAGTTTTCAGAACTTTCCTTTTCAACGCAAGCACCAAAACATTGTTTGACTTGGTAAGAAAAGCAGGAAGTTTTAGTTTGATACAAATTGCAATATTTTTGACACAAAGAGTAACGTTTACAAGCTTCTGTCAAATAGTTTGTTGCTTCAATTTTACTGGAAAATGTCGCTAAAGCAATATCAGATTTTTTTGCAGTTTTTTCGATGTAAAAATGTTTGTAACCCAATTCATTTGTGTAATAAAACAATCCATAAGGGAACAATTCCTTGCGTAATCTTCGGTTATAAATCGGTTTGTATTTTTTGATTAATTGTGATTCAACAAGCAATGCAATCAACTCAGAACCAGTTAATTCGAATTCGATGCGATGAATTTCCGCTTGCATTTCGATTCCTTTTAAGGTTTTCGTGTTTTTTAGATGTTGATCTACACGTTTTCGAATGTGTTTACTTTTTCCTATGTAAATCAGTTGATTTGTGTCGTTGTAAAATTTATAAACCCCAACTTTATTTGGAATTTCTTCCAATTGTTCTAGATCTAAATTTGGATGTAAAATTTTGGGATTGATGTCTTGTTGGATAAATTTCTCAAGATTTTTGACACTTTTTTCAAACAACATGTTAAAAATCAAACAAGTAGCCAAGGCATCACCTCCTGCTCTGTGTCGACCATTGATTTCTATGTCCAAATTTTTCGCCAGTTTCCCCAAACTATAAGATTCGAAACCAGGTAAGATGAACCTTGAAGCTCTCACAGTGCACAAATGAGGCATTCTGAAATCAAATCCTAAACTTTTAAACTCATGGCGAATTACATTGTAATCAAAACTTACATTGTGTGCAACAAAAATGCAATCTTGAGCAAATTCTAAAATATTTTTTGCCACCTCATAAAACTTAGGTGCATTTTCAACCATTTTGTCTGAAATCCCTGTCAATCGAACAATAAAATCAGGAATTGGCATTTCAGGGTCAATCAAGGTAACGTACTCATCGATGATTTCTGTACCATTCGTTTTGTACATAGCAATCTCCGTAATCTTGCTCGACTTTGGACTACCACCAGTGGTTTCGATATCTACAACAACGTAATTCAAGAATACAAAAATACGAGTTTATTTTATTTTTTAAAAGTTTATATTTTCATATTAAACCTTTTTCAACTATACTTGTCTGAGTCAAAATAACACATAAAATTTAATACTATGAAAAAATCAATCATTTTGTATGCTGCTATTCTAGGATTGGTAGCAATGAATTCGTGTAAGAAAAATGAAAAGGAAGAATACGATAACAGCAGTGCTCCAAAAAGTAATGCTTTTATTGAAAGTAGCTTTGATGAAATGACAAACATGTCTGATCAAGCGATTAATGGTGACTTGGATTTTTACAATTTCCCAAAGGTGACTGTAATTTATGCTTCAAAAGATCAAGCAAATTTCGTTGATAAAGTTCCATGTAATGTCATTTTGACAATCGACACTTTAAATTCCACAAAATCCGTCACTATTGACTGGGGATCATCAAATTGTGATTGCAACGATGGTAAACAAAGACGTGGAAAAATTGTGACCACATTTACTGGGAAATATAGAGATTCAGGAACGGTTATCACGCATACTCCAGTCGATTATTATGTAAATGATAATAAAATTGCAGGTACAAAAACAGTTACAAACATGGGTACAAACGCAAGTGGTCAGCCATATTTCAATATTTCAGTAAATGGAACAGTTAGCATGACCGATGGAGATGTTTTCACCTACTCAAGCACACGAGTAAGAACTTGGACACACGGTTACACTACCTTATTAAATTTTAGTGATGACGAATTTGATATTTCTGGAACCGCAAACGCATCTTCTACAAATGGAAACGGTTATTCAGCAACAATCACAACACCATTACATGTAAGGATGGGCTGTGCCTATATCATGAGTGGTGTTTTAGAATTTACACCAACAGGAAAAGCTTTGAGAACGATAAATTATGGGCCAGGAACCTGCGATAATACTTTCACAGTTACCATTAATGGGACAACTTATACTATAAATGGCTAAATTTTAAAAGCAAAGATATTTCAAAACGTGTATCACTTCGATGCACGTTTTTTTTTTTAATCCAAGGTATAATTCAAGTTGACCTTCGCTTTCAATTGATTCAACAAGGAATACAAACCAAAGAATGTTCGCATGATGTAAATCGCATGTTTTGAACTTCGAGCTGCATTGATAGAACGAATTTCTTTGTTTTTTGAAATGGATTCACCAAATTCATAAATCTGTTTAAAATAAGTATCATCACCAAAATTAAAACTCTCGGTATGAAATGGTTTTGCAAGCAGGGAAATCATTTGTTTGTAAAGTCCTTTCAACATTTCTTTT
>CAZHLZ010000345.1:0-972 GCA_964532475.1 uncultured Chitinophaga sp. | reverse complement strand
CCTCACTATCTTCTTTTTTGAAAAAATCTAATTTTTCATATAAATCATAAAGTTTAATTTCATCTTCAAAAATGTTTGGCTTTAGCAATTGAAAATAATTATCAAAAAAATCGGAAGGAATTTCTTTTACACATCCAAAATCTAAAGGGCAAAGTTCATTCGCATCATTAATAATGAAATTTCCTGGGTGCGGATCAGCGTGAACCATTCGGAGGGTTTTCATCTGAAACAAATAAAAATCCCACATTGACTGGCCAATTTTGTCTCGCACTTCCTGACTCGGATTTGTTTTTAGAAATTCTGGAAACATTTGTCCATCCAACCAATCCATTGTTAAAATTCGATTACTTGAATATTCAGGATAATAAGTCGAAAACTTTAAACCTGAAATATGCGCACAAGCTTTCGAAATGAAATTTGAACGCTCTAGTTCTAAGTTATAATTCGTTTCTTCAATTAATTTCGACTCCAATTCTTCCAAATACATGTTCATATCAGAAGATTTCATCTTAAGTAATTGAGAAGCAAAGGGTTTGATTAGTTTTAAATCCGAACTTATGGAATTTGCCACTCCTGGATATTGAATTTTTACGGCAAAATTACTCTCCCCTTTTTGGGCTTTGTGCACCTGACCAATACTCGCCGCATGAATCGCATTTTTTGAAAAATCATCAAAGATATCAAGTGGTTTTTTGCCTAATGATTGCTGAAAAGTTTTTAAAATCAAAGGGTAAGATAAAGCTGGAGCGTTATACTGCGCCATTGAAAATTTTTCCTGATAAGACTTTGGCAAGACTTGATCATCCATGCTCATCATTTGTGCAACTTTTAGCGCACTTCCTTTCATTTCGCTCAAGGTTTTGTAGATGTCTTGCGCGTTATCTTCGTGCAAACTTTCTTTTGAAAGGCTTGAATCAAAGGTTTTTTTCGCAAAGTATTTGATGTAGTTTCCACCCACTTTTGCTCCAGTAC
>CAZHLZ010000344.1:0-3864 GCA_964532475.1 uncultured Chitinophaga sp. | reverse complement strand
AAAGACAATTTGATGACTATTTAACAAATTCTGCATCCAACTTCATAGAAGATAAAAATACTCAAGATAAAAATGCTGCTGACCAGGGTGTATTGTTTTCTACTGGTAGAAAACAAAAGCTAGGTAACTTAAAAAGTGCATATGAAAGAGATCAGGCATCAAAACGTGCGGCTGCTCAAACAAATATTTCAATGTTAGCAAGGGACTATCAATATAAACACGGTAATAGTGCATCCCGTGGTCTTTCAGATTACTATAAACTTGGTTCAAATTCATTTGACGCAATGACACCTGGGGGGCAAACAACCTCAAATTCTCTTTCATCTATATATGATCCATCAAGTGCTAGTTTCTATGGTAGAGCTAATTCGGAAAGAGATACAAATGCTAGAACTAGGGCATCAGCTGTTTTACAATCAAGAGCTAGAAGATTATTACCTAATACATAAACTATGTCTTTTTTAAATAACTTATTAGATACGAGAAGAGCCATTCAGACCGTGAGAAATAATTCTCCAATTAGTGGGTACTTACAAAATAGAACACGTCAATTGCCGAACGATTCTGGATCTTATAATACAGTAGCACCAACCCCTAATTGGGGTAGTCCGAGAATAGGGGCAACGCCGCCAATGTATGGACCTGAAAATCCAAATGTTCAACAAAATTTATCGACAAGAACTCAACAAACGAATCCTGCCACACCGTCTTCACCCGTTAGACAACAATCTACGTCAAACAGAGGAACGACATCTCCGGAAGACATGGCGCTAATTGCTAATAGTATTAGGGCTGAACAACAAAGAGAAACAGGCGATATTGGAAGTTATGCTGAAAATGCATACGCTGATTTAAATAGATTACGAAACACCCAAGATGATATTGCAACTGGTGTTAGTGACCCATATGGTTGGGCTGGTGAATCTGGAATACCGTATTCACCTCAAGAATTAAACGCTATTGAAAAAGCAATGGCTGGTATTTACGATCCTGCAATAGAAAGTGCTAAGGCAAAGTATGAACGAGCCCAAAGAATGGATGAAATGAAATACGCATCTGATTTAAGAAAAGAAGAAATTGAACTTGAAAGTGGATTAAAGGATAATAATAAATCTCCTCAAGAAATGATTTCATTGATTGACACCCAATTATCGAACAAAGAATTAGTTTTAGAAGACATTGATAGAGCAATTGGATTAGTCTCTGGTGGTGGTGTAACAGGATTAACTGGATCAATTGGATCAGCTATACCTGGGACAAATGCTTATAATCTAAAAGCAAAAATTGATACAATTATTAGCAATATTGGATTTGATAGACTTCAACAAATGAAAGATGCCTCGAAAACAGGAGGTGCTCTCGGACAAGTGGCCGTAATGGAACTTGAAATGCTTCAAGCAACAATGGGGTCATTGAAGCAAGCTCAAAGTTCTGAAGATTTGTTATATAATTTAAATAGGGTTAAAGAACAATATAAGAGAACCGTTCAATCGTTAATGGCTGCACGAAATGAAGCCTCTGGTTCAAATTATTCAAACGATATAATTACCACAAATGATGGACTTAGATGGCGAGTGAGACCGGATGGAAGTTATGAGCAGGTAAGTTTTAATAATGCGGGGAGCGGCGCTTATAACGCTCAAAATATTGCACAAGCAATAAAAAACGTAGAAAGTAATGGAAATTATAATGCCCGTGGTGCTAGTGGTGAATTTGGAGCATATCAATTTATGCCAAACACATGGAAGGGATGGGCAAAAAAATATCTTGGTAATGAGAATGCCCCAATGACAGCTCACAATCAAGATTTTGTAGCACTTTCTAAAATTAGTGAATTAGTTAATCTTGGATATAATCCGCAACAAATAGCATTGATTTGGAATGGTGGGACACCAACTGTTAAAAAGGGGATAAACAGTAAAGGTGTTGCATATGATAGTGGTGCATATGCAAATAAAGTTTTAGAAGCACTTAATAGTTTAGCTTAATATGGCAAATATACTTTCAGCTGAAGAATTTAATAAAAAATATGGTGAACAAACACAGAATGTTGGTGTAGTTCTTTCGGCTGAAGAATTTAATAAAAGATATGATAGATCAAAAAATAACACTGTTAGTCAGTCTGAAAAAATATCTGACGATATTAAAAAACCAACGAAGGTGGGACAAATAGTTAGAGATACAACAAAATTTGCCGCTGATGCTGGGGTAAACTTAAAGGCATTAGGGCAACTTTTAAGTGGTAAATCTGTTGAAGAAGCTACGTCACCTATACAGTCTAAATATTGGGGTGAATTGAAAGGAATCGGACTTGATAATGGTGGTGGTTTTTCTGCTAAAAATCTAGCTAATTCATTGGGACATGGATTAGAAGCGGCGTCGTTCATTCCAGTTGGAGGCGCAGCATCAACTGTGGCTAAAACAGCCGTAAAGCCATTTTCGAGTACAGTGAAAGAGGTAATTAAAAAAACCGGTAAAGAAGCTATGGTTGGGTCTGCCTTATCTAGTACAGGTAGACAATTAAATGAAAGGGGAAAGGTTAATATTATTAAAACAGCTCTTGATACTGCAGCGGGAACAGCTCTGGGCGCTGGTATTGGAGCTATTGTGCCTGGGGCTTTAAATCTAGGTATAAAGGGTATCAATTCTGGACTAGTGGGTGGTAAAATAAATAAACCATTAGAATCATTAAATGAAATTGCAGTTAAAAAAGCAGAAAATGCTTTTAAAATGACTGGTAAAAAACCAATAAAATATAGTTTAAAGACACCAAAAGATAATGTGGACGGTATTTCTGTTTTAATGGAAACTTCTCCATTTGATTGGAAAACTTCTGATGATATAACTGCTGACACGTTAAGATCTGTGCTTCAATCAAAAGAAACAATCTTTAAACAATTTGATGACATAGCAAGAAATGCTGGAGAATCTGGCGCTAGAATAGATTTGGGTGAATTAAATAATTTTCTATCAAATAATTATTTAAATAAGGCTGGTGTCACAAAACCGATGAGAAATACGGCCAAAAGACTAATGACCGAAATACAAGAATCTTTTCCAAATGGTAAAGCAACACCATCAGAAATACAATTTTATATAAAAAATCTTGGAGAACAAACCGGCATACCAGGAAGTGAAAAAATGTCACAGAAAGTTGTGTCGGATTTTATTGATTTTAACAAAAACAAATTAGATGAAGCAATAGCTGAGCTTGGTCCTGAATATTTTAATTTAAGACAAAAGTATGCAAAAATAAAATCGGTTGAGGATTCGCTTGTAAAATTATACCAAAAAGCTAGAAAAGAAATGGGAGAAAGTGACATGCTTAAAATAGCAGATAATTTTGCAAATGCAGAAATGATAGCATCTCTTGTTACTGCAAATCCCGCTCTTTTTATAAAAACTCTTGGCTTACGACAGGGTAATAAGTGGCTGGCTAGAATGAGAAGTCCAGAAAATATGTTAAGAGAGGTCATGAAAGCTGTTGATGAGTTACGATCTCACCCTGATTATAATTTAAATTTTAAAGACAATTCTAAAATATTACAACTTCCAGCGCCAAGTCCTGGCTCTCCAAGAATTAGATATGAATCAGGTAATCCAATCCCGGTTGTCCCAACTGGAAGATCGATCGAATCTGTTTCAGCAAAACCTATTGGGGGAATATATTCACCAACAAGACAACCAATAAATCCAGTCTCTCAAACAAAACGGTTAAAAGATTTTATTGATAACCCTAAACTTGGTCTATCAATAGAAGATGTTTCTAAAAAAGCTGGCTCTGTATCAGATGATTTAATGAAAGAAGCACTACCAACAAAGACGGTATTTAATAACGACACAAAAGGTATGTGGAATAATATA
>CAZHLZ010000343.1:0-3869 GCA_964532475.1 uncultured Chitinophaga sp. | reverse complement strand
AAAACTTTTCATTTAGCACTTTAATACCATGAAACAGGTAAATCTCACAATCAATGTATCCGATAGTAAATTCGATCAATTAATTGATTTTTTATCAAAGAATTTCGGTACTGTAAACCAAACTAATGCAGCTGATTTTGAAGTACCGGAATGGCATCAAGAAATTGTTTTAGAGCGTATGAAGAATACAAAACCTGAAGACTACTTTTCATTAGATGAGTTGGATAGCAAAATCAAATTGTAAGTGTGAAAAAACACAATTTCGACATAATTTTAATCAATTCTTTATCAGACGATATTCAAGAAGCTGTAAATTATTACAATAGTAAAAGGAAAGACTTGGGAACACAATTCTATATCAAGGTAAAAGTTAAGTCAAAAAACACTTGAAAAAATCTGTACTCTAAGTAATGGAAATCTTTTTTAGGAACAAAATAATTGAAATTAATATGTGTAAACTAAGCAATACAAAAAAAATAAAATTAAATACAATCAAATTAATTTATTTATCAATATTTTTTACTTGTTCAAATGCAATGAGTCAAGAAATTAATACCAATAAAAGTAAATTAGAAAAACTTACTTTGGAAGAAATTTTTATGGATTCAGTAATCGGAAATCCTAAAATTGTAATTACTCACAATCACTACGCAAATTCAAATGAAATAATTGGTCAATTAGGCAAAGATTTGAATCTTTCTTTGTTAGATTTCAAAAGCAATAAAATCTATGCAGGAAAAACAAAAACATCTAAAAAAGTTTATGATGATTATTTTGAGGAGTATTATGATGTGACAGAAATTGTTAACAATAATAATAAATCTTTTGATATCGGAATTAATTTAATAGACAATCAAAAAAAAATCACAATAATTCCAAAACAAAAAATAAAGGATGATAAAATATTGACTCTTTACGAGAATAAAATTTATAAATCATCAGAACTAAAAGAAGATATTTCTGCATTAAATTACCTCTATCCCCAGAAAGGAAACGTGATTGTTAACCGTTACCAAATAAAAAATGGAGATTTAGAATTAATATATTTTCAAAAAAATGGGACAAACAATTACTATCCGATTCTAAAAATAGGAAACACTTTCTTTATTATGCCTCATAGTTCCTTAAATAAAATAGGAGTTTTTCAAGTTGATGATGAAAATTTTGTTTTTTTCAGTGGCTGTGATATTGATACTGATTATTGCACTGATTTTGTTTTTGAAATTAAACAAGATTCAATTATTGTTATTGATGCAATAAATAGAGGTTTGTAAAACTTCACTTCTCTTGCATAGACGAATATGAAACGTATTTTCTCCAAACATTGAAAAGAAAAAAACAAAATGAGCCTAATAATTACTCCAACTCACTATTAAACCCAATCTTCTTCCTATCAGATTGGTTAGTTGCTTTTTTATCTTTCTGCATTAAGAAATTAATTGCTTCAAAAACATCAGCAAATTGTTTATTGTATTTGTTTTCTAATTTTTCCAGTTTTTGCGTCAAATCTTTATTTATTAAAGCAAAATTTCGTATTAAAACAAATGCCCGCATTATTGCATTGTTTACTTCGATAGCTTTATCAGAATTTAGAATCCCACTAAGCATTGCTAAAGCTAATTTTGTAAAAGCAAGAGGTTGTGGGACTAAATTCCAGCGTATCAAGTAGCTTGTCACAATTTGTGATAAGTTGCTATTCATTTTTTATCGTATTAAATTGTTGATAACTTAACTAAAATTAAACAAAATAATTGGATCCGATAGCCTTCGGATTGAAAAATAAATTCTAAATTTGTGTAAAACTATAATGATGAAAAAAAACTTAACTATCACTCTATTATTATTCTTTGTTCTTAGTTGCACTGAAAATACTACCTCAAAAAATCAAGACATTGAAAAAACCGATAATAGTGTTTTTTTTTCTAATAAGACCTTAGAAATATCTTCAATTACTAAAGAGCTATTTTTAAAATACCCAAAAACTAAACCAAATTACGATACACTTCATAAAATTGGAAAAAAAAATAAAACCATATCATTAAAGATTAAGTCAGGACAAAATATTTTAGTAAAAGATGAAGTTACTAATCTTGATGATGATCAGCAAGAAATTCATGAACATCTGGGTAATATATTTAATTACTATTTAATTAAAACAAGTTATTATGAATCAGAAGGTTTCTCATTGTTTGATATGGATAATGGTTTTAAAAAATATTTAGTTTCAGAACCATACATATCGCCAAACAGAAAATATGTTTTTTCTCATTGTTCAAGTTTAGATTATTCCGAAATGCCTACTGAATTTCAAATTTGGGAGGTTAATTCTGAAAAATTGAAAAAGAAAATACTTATTAATGCAGATAAAGAAAATTTGAATTGGGGAATTAATGAAATTAGATTTATTGACGATAATAACTTAGTTATTGAAATAATAGATAGTAAAAATAGGTTATCATACGGGTTACTGAAAATTAAGTAAAAGAAGTATTTACATGTAAATTATCTTATTTTCTGTACTTTAGAATTTTATCTTTCAATTCCTGCTCTTGCATAAACGTATATGAAACGCATTTTGTGCTTATTTTGAACAGAAAAAACAAAGCGACCGGCAGAAAGCTCTTGTTTTGACTTGTGAAAAAAGGCACAAAAAAGTTGAATAGCAGTTGAAGCAAGAAAAAGCAGCCAAAATCTTTCACTAATTTTTATTTTAAATCGTTCCTTACTATCTGATATCCAATAGTTAAAACTACTAAGTACTAACTAATTACTAGTAACTAACATCCCTTGTTAAAAAGTATTCAAAAACTCTTTACTAAATCAATTTTATAATTATTACTTTTGCACTCAATTTGTAGTGAAGGTTAACTCAAATTAAATTATAAATTGAATCTTTAAAGCGCGATATGCCAAAAAACAACTCCATTAAGTCAGTACTAATCATCGGTTCCGGCCCAATCGTCATCGGTCAAGCATGCGAATTCGACTACTCAGGATCTCAAGCAGCACGTTCTTTGCGTGAAGAAGGAATCGAAGTAACTTTAATCAACTCCAATCCGGCGACAATCATGACGGACAAAGTAGTTGCTGACAACATTTACCTCGAACCACTTGAACCAGAGTCGATTATCAAAATTTTGCAAAAACATAAAATCGATGCGGTTTTGCCAACAATGGGTGGACAAACGGCTTTGAATCTTGCGATTGAGTGCGATAACATGGGGATTTGGGAAGATTACGGGGTGGAAATTATTGGTGTGGACATTGCAGCAATTGAGATCACTGAAAATCGTGAATCATTCAGAAACTTGATGGAAGAAATTGGCATTCCAATGGCCCCACAAGCTACTGCGAAATCATTTTTGGAAGGAAAAGAAATTGCGCAAAAATTTGGTTTTCCTTTATGTATTCGTGCTTCGTTTACGCTTGGTGGTGCTGGAGCATCGATCGTTCACGACCCAAAAGAATTTGATGATTTATTAGATCGTGGTTTACAATTATCGCCCATTCATGAGGTAATGATTGACAAAGCGCTTTTAGGTTGGAAAGAATTTGAATTGGAATTATTACGTGATGCAAACGACAACGTAGTCATCATTTGTTCGATAGAGAATTTTGACCCAATGGGAATTCATACGGGAGATTCAATTACGGTTGCCCCAGCGATGACTTTGTCCGACACAACTTTTCAAAAAATGCGTGACATGGCAATTCATATGATGCGTTCAATCGGTAATTTTGCTGGTGGATGTAATGTTCAATTTGCTGTTTCACCAGATAATAACGAAGATATTATTGCTATTGAAATTAATCCACGTGTTTCGCGCTCTTCAGCATTGGCTTCAAAAGCTACAGGTTATCCAATTGCA
>CAZHLZ010000342.1:0-3880 GCA_964532475.1 uncultured Chitinophaga sp. | reverse complement strand
TCCCGGATTATATAATATATGATCAACCCCATCAATTCTTACAGTAACCAATTTTATTTTTAAATCTTGATCAGTTACGTTATGATTGCTTTCATTTGCTTCTCCAAAATCAAAATAAAATGATAAACCTATGTTATTTTCGCAATTAAAATATCTACTAAAACAATAAGTCTTTATAAATGCTCTCGTTCCACTTGCGTAATGTTCATAATATGTAAAGCCTGAATTTAATTCCAACATTTCATAAACATTGTTAATACTTCCACATGGGTCATTTTGCCCCATACTCCAATTCCCTTGTCCTAAAATAAACAAAAGCAAAACTATGTTTCTAATTTTTTTCATATAAGAATTTATTAATTTGTTCCTTTTAATTCTTCCTCTTCTTTCTCAGTAATTGGCAAAGATAAAGGTGTACAAGTTAATTTTTTAGTTATTGTTGCTCTTGAGTTAGCCTCCACTTTCAAACTTTTTCTACCGCTATGAGATTTTGTGCCAATAGAAACTCCTGTTTGTGTTTTATCAAAGGTAAAATGGGTATTTTTATTGCAACCAACAAAATCATAATCTTCAAAACCATCAAAACCAATTTCGGTGTATTTCATGTTTGCACCAACTGCCATTGGGAAAGATTGATTGTATCCATACTGCGCAGCAGAGTACCTATCTAAAGCATCTTTATTTTCCATTTCAAAACCAAAAGGACTGAAGGCTGTAACTTCTGATACTTTGGTCCAATTTTGTTCATTTTTTATCCATTGTCCATTTTGCAATACTCTATACATCGCTGAAAACTTCTTGAAAAACCCATCAGTTCTCGGTGTTGCATCCGCTGTAGAGGTTCTATCCGTTAAATAGGTTAATGAAGATTTTGTTCTCCAAACACCTCTTTCATTTTGTAAATAAGGGTTGTAAACAGACTGTGTTGCTGTAATTCCACATTCACAGGTTGCTTGCCAATAATCTGAATAATCAACGGCTCCTGCGTTGATGATTTTATAAATTTCGGCATTTGTGCCTGCAAACGCTATTAAATTACCCGATTCTAATGGGTTTTTCATTAGAGTAACATTCATTATACCTGCAGACTGTAAGTTTCTGTGCCCTGATCGTATTACTTCAAAATCACCTGAATAATTAATCAAAGCTCCTGTTTTGTCCATTATTTGAAATTGGGAGTTGTTTTGCAATACTCTATGCGCCCATACTTTGGTATTTGCCAATACACCATCTTTTAAGATCAATTCATCTCCATCAATTAATACCTTATTGGCTGTTAATCCATTTGCATTGCTAATTGTGTGCATATTATTAGAACCAGTAGCATTTAATCGCGCTTTAAATCCAAGATTAAGCGAAGCTTGTGCCATACCTTTGTAATACCAATGTGCAGGATAATTCAAGGTGTAGACTTTGTCAGAATATTCATCAACAGTTTCTGTTACTAGTACTTCACCCGTGACATCATCCCAAGCTAAATTTTTTGTGGCAACAGATGCTCCAGCATCGTAAGCAATGGTTTCCTCAAGAATTCCAAAAGTATTTACAACTTTAGTCGTTGACACAGACCTAAATTGATCTTGAGAACTCGACATATCGGGAAGCGGTGTTGGGACAACAATCGGAAAAATCACCGCTAAAAATAAAGCCAAATTTGTGTTAACACCAAATGTTTGCGTAAGGGTCGCATTTTCTCTATAATCATTGATAACATCGTATTCTACACCAATTGTTTTTTGCTCTAAAGTTCCGTTTTCGTTAACAACCGTAACTGTATTATTTAATCGTCCTTTATTTGGTTCAAGTGGGTTGTAAGCATTACTTCTATATTTATACTCAACACCAGAAATTGCCTGAGTTTGACCTTCGGCATAAACCCATTGTGCTTTTTGTTTTCCGTTCATGTCATTCACATGAATGCTATATCCTTGAGAGGCAGTCAAATGTTTTTTTACACTTAAGTCCAACAAATTGTCTAAAATTTCATTTTCATCATTATGGGCATTTAATTTAGTTTGATCTACAATTGTAGGGAAATCTCTGGAAGTATAAAACTCTGTTACTACTTTACCAGTTTTGTGCAAATTTTTATAGCTAGTTCCTGCAGGCTGTGATCCAGAGATAATATTTGCAACTTCAACTCTTGCATAAGTAACTTGAGGATTTGGATAAAAGGATTCTCCAAATGGCATTTCAATATAATTATCTTCATCTGGAGCTAACATGTGTCTTTCATGCGACCAAACGGGTTGTACAAATGGATTTTCTTTGTTTCCTAGTGGCTCATAAGTAGCAACACCTGAGGTTTTGCCATTCTCCAATTGGTACTTATAACTTTGCCCATATTCCATAGTTTCATAATCAACATTGGTAGTCATTGCTTCCCATTCGTCACTCATTCTAACTTGTTTTACGCGAGAACCTCCACCTAATTTTTTCCCATCTGGATCTCCTAATCTTACCCAAGATTTATCTTTGATAAATGTTCTACCAATATTTTTGTTTTTAAGGGTTTTATTTGGCCCTTTAAAAATCTCAATTAAATTAGTTAAAATATTTGGTGAAAGTAAATCAGTGATAATGGCTTCAAAATCTTCTGTATCGCCATTCGATTGGTCACTATAAACGTGCTTGTTTAAATACTTTCTTCCAAAATTCCAAGCTGCTAAAGATATTGGATTTTCATCTATTGATCCAACATCTTCAATACCAACTTTTTCAAGCGGTATTTGTAAATATTTGACATCATCTGTATTTTCAACAATTTCAACATCACCACTAATATCAAAATAACCTGTAACAAAATCAAATTTAGTATTATCAATGGCTGCATCCGAACTTGTGGTTGTTAAATTACCGCCTAATTCAGTCATGTTCGTAAAAAATCTAAAATATATTTTATCACCTATTTTAGCTCTATAATTTTCAGGATCAAAAGCTGGATCATTTGGATCATTAGCGTCTTTAATATCACTAGGATCTATTTTAATATATAGATTCTCACATGCGGTTTTTGAAGCATTAATTCTAAATAACTCTCCAATTTTGTCACTTTCAGTAAAAGAATTTACATTTGAGCCTGAACCAGCGATTTTATACATTTTTAAAACTTCCCGGTCTTGTACATGACTGTAATCATCACTTTCGTAATCTACTTTAATTTTCCCACCAGATGGCAGCTCAATTGAACTTAAAGTCCAAGCGGCCGCATTGACATCTTGTGTTGTTTTATCTTGGTTTGTAAATGGGAATTCTGCAGCTGTTACTGGACTTGAATTACTACAGGTTCCAATATTTGGCTTGTAATTCCCCCAAGAATCATAGCCTTTTAAATTGTAATTAGGATTAATATTATCATAATTAAATTTATAGGAAGTATATTTTCCCATATTTGAATTACGGTAGGTAAAATAAATTTTGCTTAAAGTTAGTTTTCCACCACCTGCTACGGTAGAATTTGGTACTCCTTTGCACAAGCTATAAGATTCTCCATTAGCATTAGTATATTCAAAATGTACTACTTTTATTGGAGTTTGATCAAAATTAGTTACTGGAATTTGATTTTCTTCATTTAATAATCTTTGGTCATATTCATTTATTGAATAAAGGCTTATTTTTTTTAAAGCAGCACTATGAGCACCTATTGTACCACCATGCTCTGAATCAACTCCACAAGCGTCTTGTCTGTTAAAATCATAATCAAATTTAGCTACATGTGTTTTTGTTGTAATTTGGTCGATATGATATTGTTCTTTTTCTCCATAAACATAATTCCCTTGATCATCTTTTGTGTCAGTTTTTAATCCTTCGTTATAACTAGCATTACTAAAAGGAACTCTCCAATTATAAGTTGCATTTGTTTTTTCATAATAGAATTTAG
>CAZHLZ010000341.1:0-3884 GCA_964532475.1 uncultured Chitinophaga sp. | reverse complement strand
CAATTCCTGTATAATATACATTTTTGAAGGGCAATTCACCCATGTATTCGTATCCTGCAATAATCATTCTTGCAACCCAGAAAAACATAATTTCAGGTGCGGTAACCAAGTCATTTGTAGGATAATAGTATTTAATTTCCTCATTTCCAGGCTGTGTCAATCCATTGAAAACAGAAATCGGCCAAACCCAGGAAGAAAACCACGTATCCAAAACATCTTCATCTTGTTTCAAACTATTGATATCGATCGTTTGATTTAATTTCGCTTCAATCAATTGATGCGCTTCTTCACGTGTTTTTGCAACCACATAATCTTCTGTTCCTTCACCATAAAACCATGCAGGAATTTGATGACCCCACCACAATTGTCTAGAAATACACCAATCTTTGACATTTTCCATCCAATGACGGTAAGTATTTTTGAATTTCTCTGGATGAAAATTAATATTTCCATTCATTACATTGTCCAAGGCTGGTTGTGCCAATTCTTTCATGCTCACAAACCACTGCAAAGACAAACGTGGCTCTATTACCGCATCGGTTCTTTCGGAATAACCAATTTTATTGATATGATCTTCAGTTTTCACCAAATATCCTTTGTCGTACAATTCTTTTTCAATCAATTTACGAACTTCAAAACGATCTTTTCCAGCGTAATGAAGACCTAAGTCATTCAGCGTACCGTTTGCATTAAAAATATCTAAAGTCTCTAAATTGTGCTTTTTCCCTAAATCATAATCGTTTGCATCGTGCGCCGGAGTAACTTTCAAGCAACCTGTACCGAACTCAATATCAACGTATTCATCCAAAATAATTGGAATTGTTCTATTTGACAAAGGGACAATTGCTTGTTTTCCATGTAAATGTTTGTAACGTTCATCCGTTGGATTGATACAAATTGCAGTATCACCCAAAATTGTTTCTGGACGAGTAGTTGCGATTGTCAACCAAGCATCTTCCGTTCCTGAAACTTTATATCGAACATAAAATAACTTAGAATTTACTTCTTTATGCAACACTTCTTCGTCAGAAAGAGCTGTTAAAGCCTCAGGATCCCAGTTTACCATCCTTACTCCACGGTAAATTTTTCCTTTTTTATACAAATCGATAAAAACATCCAAAACAGACTCCGAATATTCAGGATCCATGGTGAAAGAAGTGCGCTCCCAATCACAAGAGCAACCTAATTTTTTCAATTGTTCTAAAATAATTCCTCCGTGTTTGTCTTTCCATTCAAAAGCATGTTTTAAAAATTCTTCTCTTGTTAAATCCGATTTTTTAATTCCTTCTTTTCTTAATTTTTGAACAACTTTTGCCTCAGTCGCAATGGAAGCGTGATCTGTTCCAGGAACCCAACACGCATTTTTCCCCAACATACGCGCACGACGCACCAAAACATCCTGAATGGTATTGTTTAACATGTGTCCCATGTGCAAAACTCCCGTCACGTTTGGCGGAGGAATAACGACCGTATAAGCCTCACGTTCATCTGGTTTAGAATAAAAATATCCTTTATCCATCCAGTGTTTATACCATTTTTCTTCTGTTTGTTTTGCTTCGTACGTTTTTGGTGTTTCCATTTTGATTTTGACTATTATTCGTATTTTCTACAAAAATAAAGAAAATTAATTTAATTGGATTGCTAAATTCAAAGCTTGATGTTCTTATTTTTAATAACTTTGATTTAACAAACACTCAATTTTTGTTGATTTTTTGAAAAAAATAGAAAAACCATGAAATCAAAACTTCCATTTTATGTTTTGTCATCTCCATTCTTCCTTCTATGTTTGGTCATTTTATTGGCAAACGACTTTTACTTAAAATGTGAGTTTCATAATTTTATTACTGGAAAATTATCAGACTTTGTAGGTTTATTCATTTTTCCAATTTTCATAAGTGTTTTTTTGCCAAAAAGAATTGAAATAGTCTTCATTTTAACTGGAATTTTTTTCATTTTTTGGAAAAGTGAACTTTCCGAAGATTTCATTTTAATGCTATGTAACATTACAAATTTAAGCTTTCATCGAACAATTGATTACACTGATTTAATGGCTCTTTCAATTTTGCCACTTTCATATTATTACCTAAAAAATTTACTACAAAGAAATTATGAACTAAAAAAAGGATATTCTTTTGCTCTTTCCTTTATTTGTCTTTTTTCATTTTATGCAACTAGTGTCGCACATAAAGAAATCTCAATTAATCTGAAATCAAATAAAACATATCAATTGCCACTCAGTAAAAAACAATTGTTTAAAATGTTAAATAATGGATCTGGAAATAATGCCAATTCAAGAAAAAACATGAATGATAGCATTTACATTGTTCAATTTAATATTCCGACACTTAATTCTCTGGCAAATGCAAGGGTAAAAATCAAACAAGTAAACCATTTCAAGGTAGATATTCAACTTGATAGTATATTATCTTGTACTTTTCAAGGAAAATTTAAGAAAAGTGATCTCAATGCTTGCCGTAAGATTAAACTTAAAGAATTTGAATATTTATTTAGAAAAAATTACATTGACATTATCAAATCACGTAAATTTGAAAAAACAAATCTGTACTACTTTAATGTGGAATCAAAATAATATAAAAAATTTCAACAATAACAACTGATGGAAAACGAAACACAAATCATTGAAAAAAAGCCGACGAGCAAAAGAAAAAAGTTTATCATTTATACAACATTGATTTTGCTTTTAATACTGAGTGTTTTTCTTTATTTTCGTTACTATTTTGTTTATAGTGAAGGTACTCGCGTTGGGATTTTGTATAAGTTTTCTAAAAAGGGAACACTTTTCAAAACCTACGAGGGCGAAATGGTTTTACCCGGTTTAAAATTCAAAAATCAATCTACAAATATCAGTTCCAATATGTTTTATTTTTCAGTTACAGACGAAAAAGTCGCTAAAAAGCTGATGGATTCGCAAGGTACAGAAATTGAACTGCATTATGTTTTTTACAATCGTCCTTTGCCCTGGCGAGGAGATAAATACGACAATGAGATTGGTCAATACATTGTGGATAGAATCATAAAAATCAGAAATGAAAATCCAAATGCGTATGGCTTGTGAGAAAATTTCATGTTTCATTTAAAAAAAATATTTTCTCCTAAATGACTTCTAAATCAAATTATTCGAAATTCATCCTTTTCAATTTTAGTATTCTCGCATTTTTGAGAATATTTGAATTGATTTTCATTATTTTTAATTCAGGAAATCAAATTGGCTTGGTTCAAGGAGAATTTTTAGGTCTTTTTTATGATTTAAGTTTTTCTGGAAGCATTCTACTAATTTTTTATCCAATTTATTCCTTTATTTCGAAGAAAATTGGTGAAAAATCAATCTACTTTTTCGTTTTTATTTCTGCATTATTAAGCTTGTTGCATTTACTAATTCTGAGTTACTTTTTATATCAATTGCAGCCATTAGACTCATTTTTGTACAAATATTCACTGAAAGACATTCTCTTTACCATCAATACTTCTGGCCTAAACATCAAATTTATTTTAATTTCCATCTTTGTATTTTTCCTACTTCAATTTTTCATTTTCCAACTTTTTAAAAAATGGAATTTGAATGAAAACCTCTTGAATAAACTTTTTAAATTAAACTTCTTAGCTCCACTAATTTTCCTCATTTTTTTTATTTCTGATTCAGATTCCATTTACCTTAGTAACAAGTCTGTGTTTTTTGCTGAAAAATCTCTTGAATATTACCTTAGCAAGTCACAAAAAAAACAAGAATTAAAACAATCCGATCTACAAGAATTTAGTCAACTTTTTCTCTCTAACTCTCAAAACAACAGTGAATTTCCCTTGCTAAAAAATGTGAATGAAGAAAATCAATTAGGTACTTATTTTGAAAAATTTGATCAAGAACC
>CAZHLZ010000340.1:0-3893 GCA_964532475.1 uncultured Chitinophaga sp. | reverse complement strand
TGTTTAAATTTGAAAAGTTATTTAGTACGTTTCCATTTGCATCTAAGTGTAGAAGTGAAGATTCTCCAAAAAACAATATTGAATTATCATCCAAAACTTCTAAGCCTGTAGCATAAGCATTATAATAAATTTCATTATTTTGATCTGAATTGTCAAAAATAAATGAATTATCAATTGAACCATCTGCAAAAAAACGGTGCAGGTATATATTAGATTGACCTTGACTTAATGTAACGAATTTGTTGTCAATTGTTTTTTTTATGTAGCGAACATGTAAATCGTTTTCCAATTCAAAAACGGATTCGCTATAACTTTGAAAGAAATTAGCTGAATTAAAATTTAAATCATGATTTTGCGAAAAACTGATTAAATTAATAAAAGTAAATACCAGAAAAATTGATTTTATTTTCATAATGGATTAAATTTATCTACTAGACAATTCAAAATGAAATAACCCCTAAATCAATCTTAAATCATCATTATATATTCTCAATTTTTCACTATCTTTGCACCTGTCTAACGGCAAATAAGTTTTAAATTTAAAAGTAAATGATTAAAATAACACTTCCAGATGGTTCGGTAAGAGAATATCCAAAAGGCTCAACAGCGATGGATGTTGCTCTAAGTATTTCCGAAGGATTGGCTAGAAATGTACTAGCAGCCAAAGTAAATAATGAAGTAATTGACGCTACACGAACGATTACCGAAGACAGTACTTTGAGTTTGTTGACCTGGAATGATTTGGAAGGAAAATCAACCATGTGGCATTCATCAGCACACTTGATGGCAGAAGCATTGGAGTTTTATTATCCAGGAATTAAATTGGCAATCGGACCTCCGGTAAAAAATGGTTTTTACTACGATGTTGATTTCTTGGAATATTCTATCAAAGAAGAAGATTTAGAGAAAATCGAAAACAAAATGAAAGAATTAGCGAAAGAAAAAAGCGCTTTCATTCGTCAAGAAATCTCTAAAACAGAAGCTATTGCTTATTTTACTGAAAAACAAGATCCGTACAAATTGGAATTGTTGGAAGGTTTGGAAGATGGCAATATTACTTTTTATACACAAGGAAATTTCACAGATTTATGTCGTGGACCACATATCCCAAATACAAGTCCAATCAAAGCAGTGAAATTAACTGCAATTGCTGGAGCTTACTGGAGAGGTGACGAAAAAAACAAACAATTAACGCGAATTTACGGAATCACTTTTCCAAAACAAGCGGAATTGACAGAATATTTAGAGAAATTAGAAGAAGCAAAAAAACGTGACCACCGTAAATTAGGGAAAGAATTGGAATTATTCACTTTTTCTCAACGTGTTGGACAAGGTTTACCAATGTGGTTACCAAAAGGTGCTGCTTTGCGTGAGCGTTTGGAAAATTTCTTGAAAAAAGCACAGAAAAAAGCTGGTTACGAGCAAGTTATTACTCCACACATTGGAAGTATAGAGTTGTACGTTTGTTCAGGACATTACGAGAAGTACGGTGCTGATTCATTTCAACCGTTAAAAACTCCTGATGTGAATGAAGAGTTTTTGTTGAAACCAATGAACTGTCCTCATCACTGTGAGATATTTAAATCAAAACCACGTTCTTACAAAGATTTACCAGCGCGTTTTGCTGAATTTGGAACAGTTTATCGTTACGAACAGTCAGGAGAATTACATGGTTTGACTCGTGTTCGTGGATTTACGCAAGATGATGCACACATTTTCTGTACACAAGACCAAGTGAAAGAGGAATTTAAAAAAGTGATAGACATCGTTTTATACGTACTTAAGACTTTGGATTTCAAAAATTTTAAGGCACAAATTTCTTTGCGTGACCCAAATAATCCTTCCAAATACATTGGTTCGGACGAAAACTGGGAAAAAGCAGAAAATGCAATTATCGAAGCATCGGCAGAAAAGAATCTGAACACGTACATTGAATATGGTGAAGCAGCGTTTTATGGTCCAAAATTGGATTTCATGGTGGAAGATGCAATTGGTCGTGAATGGCAATTAGGAACAATTCAAGTAGATTACAATCTTCCAGAGCGTTTTGAATTAGAATACACTGGTGCTGATAATCAAAAACATAGACCAGTAATGATTCACCGAGCGCCTTTCGGTTCGATGGAGCGTTTTGTGGCAGTTTTATTGGAACATTGCGGAGGAGATTTCCCGCTTTGGCTTGCGACTGAGCAAGTTGCAATTTTACCAATAAGCGAAAAATTCAACGAATATGCAGAAAAACTTTCAGAATTGCTAAATAATTCCGATATTCGCGGTTTCGTTGACGACCGAAATGAGAAAATAGGTAAGAAAATTCGTGATGCTGAATTGAAAAAAACACCATTTATGTTGATAATAGGTGAGAAAGAAGAGGCAAATAACGAGGTTTCAGTGAGACAAAGATTGCAAGGAGACTTAGGATCAATGTCAGTTGAAGCATTTACAATAATTTTAAATCAAGCGGTTGAAAATGAACTAGCTAGTAATGTTTAATTTTTTTAATGAGAAAAGAACCAAGAAAAAGATTTCTACCAAAGGAGGAAGCGGATCAACACAAAATTAATAACAAAATTACCGCACGTGAAATCCGTTTGGTAATGGAGAATGAGGAGCCAAAAGTAATGTCCACTTATGATGCTATTAAGTTAGCTGAAGAGCAGGAATTAGACTTGGTTGAGATTTCACCAAATGCCGTTCCACCTGTGTGCAAGATTATGGATTACCGTAAATTTTTGTACAATCAGAAGAAAAAAACGAAAGAATTAAAAGCAAAACAAAGCAAAATTGTAATTAAAGAAATTCGTTTTGGTCCGAACACAGACGACCACGATTTCAATTTCAAATTGGCTCATGCTAAAAAGTTCTTAGAAGAAGGAAGTAAAGTGAAAGCTTACGTTTTCTTTAGAGGAAGAACAATTGTATTTAAAGATAGAGGGGAATTATTATTATTGAAATTTGCCAATGAATTATCGGATTTAGGAGCATTAGAATCCATGCCGAAATTAGAAGGTAAACGTATGATAATTATGTTGAACCCTAAGAAGAAATAGATTAGAATTAAGAATGTAGAATTGAGAATGTAGAATTGAGAATGTAGAATATTTTACATTTTCCATTCTAAATTTTCCATTCAAAAAGAAGTTATAGAGTTAACCCTTAAAACAAAGAGAAATGCCAAAAATGAAAACTAAATCCAGTGCAAAGAAGAGATTCACAATCACTGGAAGCGGTAAAATTAAAAGAAAACACGCTTTTAAAAGCCACATTCTAACAAAGAAGTCAACGAAACAAAAAAGAAATTTGACACACGCTGGTTTGGTTCACAAATCTGACGAGTCAAATATCAAAGTTCAGTTGTGTATCTAAATAAGTTGTTTTTTAATTAGAAATTTATTTCGAAATTAAAAATTACAACTGTTTATCCCGATTTTTATCGGGATGATAGTCGTTTAGAATAAAATAATCGTTTGAAAAGATCAAACAGGTTGAGTATTAAACCCGGTAATGAGTAACTAAGATTCGCTTTGAGCGGACACTCCCACCAAAAAACTTAAAAAATTATGCCAAGATCGGTAAATCATGTTGCTTCAAGAGCTCGAAGAAAGAACTTTATGAAGTTAGCCAAAGGTTACTTTGGAAGAAGAAAAAATGTTTGGACAGTTGCTAAAAACGCTGTTGAAAAAGGTTTGTTATACGCTTACGAAGGTCGTAAACAAAAGAAAAGAAATTTCCGTTCATTATGGATTCAACGTATTAACGCTGGAGCACGTGAGCACGGAATGAGCTATTCTCAATTTATGGGAGCTTTAAACAAAAGCGGAATGGAGTTAAACCGTAAGGTATTAGCTGATTTAGCAATGAATCACCCAGAAGCTTTTAAAGCAGTATTTGAT
>CAZHLZ010000339.1:0-3895 GCA_964532475.1 uncultured Chitinophaga sp. | reverse complement strand
TAAGAAAGTAGACGATCTTGTCGAAAGTAAAGAAAAAGATATCCTGACGATCTAATTTTTTACTTACAATTCTAATGGATAAAAAATATCATCAATTTGACGTAAATTCAAGTAAAATCCATTTGCTTGAATTTACAGATAATTTTGATCCACAAGAATATTTAGATACTTTGTCTGCCGAAGAAATTGAACGATATTTCAGTTTCAAGCACGATAAAAGAAAACGAGAGTTTGTTGCAACGCGCATATTAAAACACGAACTTTTTGCTTATCAAGAAATTAAGTACCACGACCACGGAGCTCCTTTCATGGAGAACACTGGATTTATTTCGATAAGTCATGGGCCAAATTTGGTCGGAATAGCAACAAATAGTCATCATAAAATTGGTTTTGACATCGAAAAAATCTCGGACAAAACAAAAAAAATCTACCCAAAATACCTCAACAAACACGAAGAATCAATTTTTGATATTGAAAGCGAATTCGATTTAACAAGCGCTTGGTCTTTGAAAGAAAGCATGTACAAATTGGCAGGAAGAAAATTGATTGATTTTAAAAAAGATTTATTACTTTTAGAGAAAAAATCAGGTAACTTCAGTGCCAAAATTTGTAATCCTAAGGAAGAAATTTTGCTTGAATTAACTTGCTTTCAATTTCAAGATAAGGTAATTACTATAAATTCAAATGCAGTAAAACATGTTCCAAAATAAGAAATTATTATCAAAAATCTCTTCGGGTTTTGGACAAATTGCTGTACTAATTGACCCAGAAAAAACCAATAAAGAATTACAAATCAATAATTTAGTTAAAAAAGCTGAATTTGCGAAAATCGATTATTTTTTTGTTGGAGGCAGCACAGTTTCTCGCCAAGATTTGGAACAAGTAATTCATTTGTTAAAGGCAAATACAGAAATTCCAGTTTTAATTTTCCCTGGCGGAAGTAATCAACTATCGCAGGAAGCTGATGGGATTTTGTATTTAAGTTTGCTTTCAGGTCGGAATCCAGATTATTTGATTTCTCACCACGTGCAAAGCGCCTTTGAAGTTTTCCATTTGGGTATAGAAGTACTTCCAACGGCCTATATTTTAGTGGACGGAGGCACAAAAAGTTCGGTTGCATACGTAAGTCAAACAACTCCAATTCCTCAGGAACAAAGTTCGATCGCTGTAAGCACTGCAATTGCTGGTTTGTTGCAAGGCAAAGACTTGATTTATTTTGACGCAGGAAGTGGCGCCAAAGATTCGGTTCCAGTAAAATTTATTGAAGAATTGCGAAAATTGAGTACTGTTCCCATCATCGTTGGTGGAGGAATTAGGTCAAAATCTCAATTACATGATTATAAAAAATCAGGTGTAAATATTTGTGTTATTGGAAATAAAATTGAAGAAGACATCGATTTTTTAATTGAAATTCAAGAGTTTACGCTTAATAGAGAAGTTTAGATTTTTTTCTTTTTTTATGCGAATTAGCAAGTGTAATAAAATCCCAAATTTAGTTTTCTGAAAAAATAAGTCGATAATGCGTTCCATGCGCAGCATCCAATTTTTCAATTTCTCCGTTCAGTTGGGAGGAGAGTTCGGTGATCAGCATTAAACCCAAAGAATCATTTCTTTTTAAGGTACTTTCAAAATCAAAACCAATCCCGTTGTCTATTACATTTAATTCAAATTTTGAATCCGTGTTTTCTGTGATGGAAATCTCAATTTTGTCAGACTTTTTGTTTTTTAAGCCGTGTTTCAGAGAATTTGAAATCATTTCATTCAACAATAAACCAAGCGGAATGGAAGTATCAATGTTGAATTTTAATGCGGTGTCCACCTTGAACCTAACCAAATTTTCATCGCCATTGTACGAATATAGTAAATCACTTATCAATTTTCTGAGGTAGGAATTGAAGTCAATTTTCCCAATATCATTGGATTGATACAACAACTCATGCACAGAGGCAATTGATTTTATTCGGTTTTGACTTTCTTTGTAAAGTGTTTTGAGTTCTTGATTATCAATGTAGTTTGTTTGTAAATTTAATAAACTTGAAATAATTTGTAAATTGTTTTTCACACGGTGGTGCACCTCTTTAAGCAATATTTCTTTGTCGTTTAAGGTGGATATTAATTTTTGTTCTGCTTCTCTTTCCTTTGTTAAATCTCTTACAATGCAATAAATATGTCCATTTGCTTTATCAGGAGAAGCGTTCCAGTTTAATATTTTATAAGATCCATCTTTACATCGATAACGGTTTTCAAAACCATTAGTTATTCCACCATTTATTACACGTGTTAACTCTTCTAGTGTCCTTTCTTTATCATCAGGATGCACAAAATCAATGAATGGAACCGCACAAAGTTCTTCATTGGTGTATCCTAAAACCCTTCTCCAACCTAAACTTAATTTAAGTAAGAATCCGTTTTCGTCAGCTAAGCAAAGTAAATCATTTGAAAGTCTAAAAAATTGATTTAATTCTTGTTCTGTGTTTTTCCGTTCGGTAATGTCTTGAGCATACCCTATTATTTTTGTGACTTTTCCAAGTTCATTTTTGATAGGTACACCTGAACCAAATATCCATTTAATTTTGTTTGAACTGTATTTTATTCTATGAATTATTGAATATTCTTTGCCTTCCTTAATTGCACGCTCTAAATTTTTTTCAAGAATTTCAATATCTTCTTTATACAATTTCGAAAGATAAATTGGATAAAGGTTTTGCCTTTCAATTTCAGCATCAATTCCAAATATGTTGTAGAGTTCAATTGACCATTCAAGATTATTATTTGTTATGTCAAATTCCCAACTACCTATTTTAGATATCTTTTGGGCTGTTACGAGCATTTGCTCATTTTTTTGAATACGTTGTTCAATTTTTTTTCTTTCAAAAAAGAAGGGAATAATTGGTTTTTGCTTTATTTTATGCGTCTTTAATTCTTTTTCTAGGAAATTTTCAATTTTATTGGGATGAGCCATAATGAAGGTGCAATTTTCATCACCTTTTGCACGACAGGTTATTTCAACAGCGGTTAAGGGAATTCCAAAACTTTCTGAGCACCAACCTGAAGAATAAGCCGCGTTCATAGAACAAACAGCTTCCTTTGATTTTTTTCCCGATTTTATCCAAGAATCTGCTTCAAAAGAATACGGATGATTGTATTTTAGAAAAAAATTCTCGTCAGCACTTGGATTCGATTCTTTCAAGATATCAACAAAAGCCCAACCTGAATAAGCGAAATGCACAGGTCCAGCAGCTAATTTAGAAATTGGATCCAACAAATTCATTTTTTCATGGAAAACCTTAGCGTCTTGAATTCCAATGAGATGCCCAATGTCGAATAAAAAATTTGAGGCGATATTAAACGCTTCGTTTTCTGTTTTTTCGGTATATAAATCTTGAATATTTTTAAAAAAATCTACAGAAAGGGAAGATGCCCTAACTAAAATATAGCGTTCCTTATCAATTTCAATAGTCCCTTTTTCAGGCTGGAAAGCTAAATTGGTGAAATAATCTTTTACTGTTTTTTGAGCTTCTTTAAAAATATTTTCAAATGCAGGAGCGCTCTTAACTGCCTGCTTTTTGCTAAGTTGGGATTTTAATTCTTTCAGTTCAAATTCTAAAGCAGCAATTTTTTGCTTTATACTTTCGTCCTTATTTTCATCGGGAATTTTCATAATGCAGCTAGAATTTCATCAAATTTACTATTTTATATTCATATTTACGCCTGAATTTGAAATAATTTTTTGTTAATTTTCAGAGTCGATAATTTATTTTTAAGTACTTTTATTGAAAATTTTATTAAAATGAAATACATCCTAATTTTTGCTGCTTTTTTATGCACTGTTACCTCTTTTTCACAAGATAGAAGTATTAAATTTGAAACTGATAAAAGTTTTCAAGAACTATTG
>CAZHLZ010000338.1:0-3901 GCA_964532475.1 uncultured Chitinophaga sp. | reverse complement strand
ATAAGATCTCACTATTCGACCTTCATGTATTGCTGGAATCCATTTCGGCATGGATTTAACCAAGCGTATTGCCTCTTTATCACACATTGGACAATCTGAGATACCTCTCATCACCTTTGGACTTGAAACACTTCCATCTTTTTCAACAATGAATCTTATATAAACCTTTCCTTGGAAACCTTCCTCTATAGCAATTTTTGGATATTCTAGATTTTTAATTATCCATTTCATTAATTCTGAAGTTCCTCCGACGAAAACTGCTGGTTCTTCAACAATTTCAATAATTTCATTTGCTCGAGCAAGAGAATCTTTCAAGGGATCAAAATCTGGTAGCTTTACAAACTCGATGTCAGGTGGAATCTCATCATGATGCTTTTTCATTCTAATTGGATACAATTGGGCTAATGAATCTTTCCTTGTTTCTGTATTCAATTGCTTAATTAACTTTCCTTTAGAATCAAATTGCATCCAAACTCCAGTTGCATATCCATTCTTAAATTCCTTGATAAATGAAATAGTGTTGTTTGGATAAAATTCGTAACAATAACCTGAATATTCTGCATTTAAATCACTGCAGTTAATTTGTGCAGAAATAAAATTCAGAACAAATAGAAAGCTTGTAAGAAAATATAATTTAATCATTTTGACTTTTTTGTTGCAAGTTATGAGAAATAAATGTTGTAGCAAGCATTAAATTCTAAAGTGTAGAAATTATTGATTCAAGTTTATTAAAATCGCATTGAAAAGATTACTTTTTACTCAGAAATCAAAATAAATGTCAAAATACAAGGACTTTTACGTCATTTTTTCCCATTTTTAAATACAAATCAACATAAAATGATCTTTATTTTAAAAATTAAGAAAAAATAGCAACTAAAAATAAGTCAAAACAAAAAAAATAATACAAGCGAAAATCAATTTCTTAAGCAAGCAATTAGCTAATTCACGAATCAATCAATCAGCTAATCAACTACTTTCCCATACAAATCATAATGATCTGCACTTTCAATCAAAACATTAGCAAAATCACCAATTCGAATGTGATTTTCAGCAGATTTTTTCACCAAAACCTCATTATCTACCTCTGGTGAGTCAAATTCTGATCTTCCAATAAAATATTCTCCTTCTGCACGATCAAACAAGACTTTATATGTTTTCCCTATTTTTTCTTGATTTAAATCATAAGAAATTCCTGATTGCAATTCCATGATTTTGTCTGCACGTTCTTTTTTAGTTTTTTCAGGAACATCATCCTCCAATGAATAGGCATGGGTATTTTCTTCATGCGAATAAGTAAAAATCCCCAAACGCTCAAAATTCATGCGCTCTACGAAATCATACATTTCTTGAAAATCTTCCTCTGTTTCTCCTGGGTAACCTGCAATTAAAGTTGTTCTTATCGCAATTCCTGGCACTTTTGCACGAATTTCATTCACCAATTCTTCCGTTTTTTCACGTGTAATTCCACGACGCATGGATTTCAAAATCTTAGTTGAACCATGTTGTAATGGCATGTCTAAATACAAACATACTTTTGGATTGTCACGAATTTCATCCACTACATCCATCGGGAAACCTGCTGGAAATGCATAATGCAAACGTAACCATTCAATACCTTCTACCTTTGAAAGTTCTTGAATCAATTCTGCTAAATTCCGTTTTTTGTAAATATCTAGACCGTAATAAGTTAAATCTTGTGCAATCAACATCAATTCTTTCACTCCTTGTGCAGCCAAACTATTTGCAGATTTTACTAAGTCTTCAATGGGAGTTGAAACGTGATTTCCACGCATCAATGGAATTGCGCAAAAGGAACAAGGTCTGTCGCAGCCTTCAGCAATCTTGAAATAAGCAAAATGCGATGGAGTGGTCAACAAACGTTCTCCAATCAATTCTTTTTTGTAATCAGCTTTTAAAGTTTTTAATAAACGAGGTAAATCTCTTGTACCAAAAAACGCATCTACTTCTGGAATTTCCAATTCTAAATCATCTTTGTATCTTTCAGACAAACAACCTGTTACGTATAGTTTTGAAACTTGCCCGTCATTTTTCGCATCAGCCCATCGCAAAATAGTGTCAATAGACTCTTGTTTTGCATTGTCGATAAATCCACACGTGTTTATGATTACGATTTCCGCATCATCACTCATGGATTCGTGTTCTACTTCAAATTTATTGCCTTTTAATTGCGCCATCATCACTTCGGAGTCAAATAAATTTTTGGAACATCCCAAAGTTACAACGTTTACTTTATTTTTTTTTAATGTTTTTGTCTTCATAATATCTTTATTTTCAAACTAATAATGAAAAATCATTACCAAGTTCTATCAAAATGTGCATCAATTAATTTATGTTCGTTTGAATCGGTATAAGCAAAATTAAATCCATTGTAAACTGAATATGCACCTACATTTCCATTTTTGTCAATTGCTAAAAATCCACATTGTAAACCTTCCATGTTTTTGTGTTTTTTGATTATTCTATCCACAGCAATTTTACATGCTTCCATGGGTGATTTCCCGAATCGCATTAATTCAACCACCGTGTGACTTCCCGCAACACGGATAATTGCTTCACCCAAACCAGTTGCAACTGCCCCACCAATTTCGTTGTCAATAAAAAGTCCAGCACCAATAATTGGAGAATCTCCTACTCTACCATGTAGTTTGTATGCCCACCCACTTGTGGTACAAGCGCCGCTGATGTTTCCATCTTTATCAATCGCCAACATCCCAATTGTATCGTGATTTTCGTGATTTACTGGTGGATGTTTTGCAATTTTATCTTGTTCCTTCTTCCATTTTTTGTAATCTGCTTTTGCTTCTGCAACAGGAGTTTTAATTTTCCCAAAACCATTTTCCAATGCAAAATCTCTAGCACCTTTTCCAACCAACATCACGTGTGGCGTAGTTTCCATGATTTTTCTAGCAACAGAAACAGGATGATCAATTCCTTCTAAAAAAGCAACTGAACCACAACGAGATTCTTCGTCCATAATACATGCATCGAGCGTCACATGTCCTTCACGGTCAGGTAAACCTCCAATTCCCACACTTCTATTAGTTACATCTGACTCAGTTACTCGTAATCCTTTTTCAACTGCGTCCAAGGATTTTCCGCCATTTTTCAATACTTGCCATGCAGCATCATTTGCTTCCATTCCATGTTTCCATGTAGAAATGACTTTAGGATTATTCAATATTCTTTCTTCATTATTTACTTCAATTGATTTTGTCAAATCATTTGATAATGAATACCTTGAAACCGAAAAAAACGCTCCCAAGGCTCCCAGTTTAATTAATTTTCTTCTCTCCATTATTCAACTATTAATTTAGTGGGAAGAAAAATCCAATACGATAAATCACTGGAATTGGAACTCCGTTTGCATTTCTCAAAAGGTAACTTGACCAAAAGGGACTTTGTTTATTATCAATAATATCATAAAAAACTCCCGCATTTAATCTTACTCCAAGATCTTCGAAATAACGAGAATATCCGCCGCCAATAAAGAATGTTGGAACCCAATTTTTTGGTGAAAGTACATAATTGTAATTCAAAGGACTTTTTAACATCTCAAATTCTACACCAGCAAAAAGCATGTTATTTAATCTGTAATGTGCAAAAACACCACCTCCAAAAATGTTAAAACCAAATTTTTGTCCAAAATAATTTGACCACATGCGTTGAAATCTGAAGGAAGGACCAAAAATTAACTTTTCATCTTTCACAATTCCATATTTTGCACCAAAACCAAAAGAACCTCCCAATGTTGAAGCATTAACAAATCCGTCTAATCCTAACTCAGAATTACTCGAATTATTACTTTTATCTTCTTGCGAAAAAGCAATAGAAAACAAACTTAAAAATGTAAAAATTGTAATGATTTTCTTCATATCAATAA
>CAZHLZ010000337.1:0-3908 GCA_964532475.1 uncultured Chitinophaga sp. | reverse complement strand
CTGCGACAATCCTTGTGTTACTTTGCGTTAAATTTTCACCCGCAATTCCTGCATCCCAACGCAATACAAAGTTTCAATAAATATGGTTTCTCACAAGATAATTAAGTCTATTGTCTTATGTCTAAAGTATAATGTCTTTCGTCTATTGTCTATTATCAAAATGAACCTTTCCTTCCCCAAGCTGTATAAAGACCAAACGAAGCACCTATTTTAGTTCGAAAAATGAAAAATTTCACATCCTACTAAAATTTGTGCCAAAAATGACTAAAAGAAAGGAACAACAAAATAAACAAAACGTACAGATTAAACAATTTTTGTGCGTTTTTTAAAAAATCTGAGCCTTTAGTTTGTCCGTTTTAAAAATTTTGATGTATGTTTGTGGAAAAATTGTAAAACAATAAAAATTTAAAGTAATGAGTAAAAATTCAAAAACATCAGGTGGCTTTACCTCTTTAGTTGCTACATTAGCTATCGCTATTGCATTAGGTATCGGAATTGTTATTTACAAATACATTTTCGGTGATCCAGGAAATTTCGTTGATAATGACCCAACAGGTGAGCCTTTAGAAGGTAACTTTATGGGAATCATTTACAAAGGAGGTATGATTGTACCAGTTTTGGTTGCAATGAACTTAATTGTATTTATTTTCTCAATTGAAAGATTTATCACTTTGGCTAAAGCGAAAGGAAAAGGAAGTATCGATAAATTTGTTGGAAATATCCGTACAATGTTGGAAAACAACCAAGTATCAGAAGCAATTGAAGCTTGTGACAAACAAAAAGGTTCGTTAGCAAACGTTGTTCGTGCTGGTTTAGTAAAATATGAGCACATTGCAAAAGATTCTTCTTTAGATAAAGAACAAAAAGTAGAAACTTTGAAAAAAGAATTAGAAGAAGCTACTTCTTTAGAGTTACCAATGTTGTCTAAAAACTTAGGTGTATTATCTACTTCTGCATCTGTTGCTACCTTAATCGGTTTGATTGGTACAGTATTAGGGATGATTCGTGCCTTCGCTGCGATGTCTCACGGTACTCCTGATACTTCTGCACTTGCAACAGGTATCTCTGAGGCACTTATCAACACGGCGTTTGGTATCTTGGCTTCTACTTTAGCGATTATTTTCTATAACTTCTTCTCTACTAAAATTGATACTATGACTTATAGTATGGATGAAGCAAGTTTCTCTATCGTACAAGATTTCAACGCGAAAAACAAATAGTTTGTAGCCATAAATAAAAACAAATTAAGATGCCTAAAATTAAAATACCAAAGCATTCACCATCTATTGATATGACACCGATGGTTGACTTGGCATTCTTGCTTGTAACTTTCTTTATGTTGGCTGCTAATTTTCGTACTGACGAACCTGTAACAGTAGAAACACCTTCAAGTATCAGTGATATCATTATCCCAGATAACGTGTTGTTAGTTACTATTGATAAAGGCGGACGAGTTTTTATGAATTTATCTGATGCAGAAGCAAGAAAAGAAATGTTGCAAAGCATGAGCGCGAAGTATAAGATTGCTTTATCTGAAAAACAAGTTGAAGCATTTAGTTTTATGCAAAGTTTTGGTTGCACCATGCAAGAATTACCTGGATACATTAATATGTCGGGTGAAGAACGAAAAAAATATGAAACGAAGGGAATTCCACTCGATTCTACAAACAATCAATTAAAAGATTGGATTTTTTACGGAAACATTGCAGCTTTAAACTCAGGAAAAACAAAATACGAAGATGCAAAATTGAACGGACAAGAGCCAGATATCAACGACTTTAAACCAAAGTTTACCCTAAAAGTTGATGGTAAAGCACTCTATGTTCACGCTCAAAATGTAATTAATGTATTTAGAGATTTAAAACTAAATAACTTAAATTTCATAACGTCATTGGAGCAAGCTCCGAATTAAAATTAAGTTAAGATGGCAGAAATAGCAGAAGGTGGCGGTGGCCACGACAAAGGTGGAAAAAAGAGACCCAAAAAAGGTTCAACACGTGTCGATATGACACCGATGGTGGATTTGGCCTTTCTTTTATTAACGTTCTTTGTATTAACATCGACGTTTAGTAAACCAAAGGTTATGAGTTTAGTTTATCCAGCGAAGCCTGAACCAGATCAAATAATTGAGAAAGCTCCACAAGTAAACAACGGGATTACTTTTTTGGTGACGGAAGATAAAATCTTTTATTATACTGGACAATATTATTCTAAAGATGCACCAGGACCAGACGGACCAACTCAATTGATTGAGACAGATTTTGGACCAAATGGGGTTAGAAAGGTGTTAGCTGATTTAAACAAATTTGTCCTTGAAAAAAAGGAAGGCTTGGATGAACAAATTAAGAAAAAACAAATTCAAGATTCTACCTACAAAAGAAAGATGATTGAATTTCAAACGGATACGAAGGCATTAAAAGCGCTAATAAAAACAGACGACAAAGCAACGTGTAAAAACTTCATCGATTTGATTGATGAGTTGAAAATTGCAAACGTCGGAGTAATCGCGCCAGTTGACATATTAGCTAGTGAACTGGAATTGTTAAAATCTAAATTGTAGTGTTATGGGAGTGATTTTGGTTGTAGTTTTTCTTGTTGCGGGAGTGTTGTTGTATGATTACTTCACTGCTCGTAGATGGCAACAAGTAACGTCGGGGACAAGAAACGAAATAGTTTTTGCCAACCGAAACAAAGAGTATGGAGCGTATGCTTTACGTCGTGATTACGACTTACGCATGGTTCTAATTATGGCAAGTATTGTTGCTACTATTGGTTTGACTTTTGGTATTTATAATTTTATCAAAAACATGCCAGAGGAAGTAGTGGAAGAGCCAAAAATTTCGATGGAAAACTTTACTGTTCCAGCTGAACCTGAAGAGGACGTTCCACCACCACCAGAAGAAACTCCTCCTCCTCCAACAGAGGAAACAGTTCAGTTTACCCCACCGGTGATTGTGGATATTCCTGTTGATGATGTGGTTCCACCTCAAGATGCGATGGTTGATACTAAAGCGGATACAAAAACACAAGAAGGGGATGATGAGTCTTGGACTCCTCCTGTAGTAGGTGATGGTGAGAAAAAAGAAGAGGTTGTTGAGAAAAAAGAAGAACCAATTCTTGATTTCATTGAGGAAGATGCTGAATTTCCAGGTGGTGCAGCAGCAATGCAAAAATGGATTGCAAGTAATGTAAAATATCCTCAAACATCTATTGAATTAGGTGAGCAAGGAAAAGTTTATGTTTCTTTCGTAGTTGAACCTGATGGTTCTATTTCGGGTGTGCAAGTTGAACGTGGTGTTTCTGATGATTTAGACAAAGAAGCAAAACGTTTGGTGAGATCAATGCCGAATTGGAAAGCAGGTAAAAATAACGGTCAAAAGGTAAGAGCTAGATGCCGATTACCAATTAACTTTACTTTAAATTAAGTTATCTATACATTTTTAAGTCCCCAATTGTTTCACTTTTGGGGATTTTTTTTCTAATAAAAATCTTATTTTAGCATATAAAATGAAACCAATAAATCTTATTCTTTCCTCTTTTAGCATCGTTTTATGCCTAATTCTCTTGTACTTTTTATTGACAACAGATTTATTCATAGATCGATTATATGGAAGCAAAAGGACAATTATGATTGTTGTGTTAATTGCTTATGCTGGCTTCAGATTGTTTCGTCTATACAAACTAGTTAAAAAATAATTCACATGATGAAGTTTAAAATTGCCTTGATTTTTTGCTCTCTTTTATTCGTCTTTTCGTGTAATAGAAATGAAAATCCTTTGGCTTATCAAACCGATACACACGGTAGAGGAAAAGCAGTAATCTTGGTAGAAGAGTCGTTTAAAAGACTTTTTGATACAAGTATGTATACCTTTGAAAGTCAATTTCCAAAGGCTGACATTGTGGCTAAA
>CAZHLZ010000336.1:0-3910 GCA_964532475.1 uncultured Chitinophaga sp. | reverse complement strand
GAAAACGGAGAAAACTCAGCGGGTTTATTTGACAGAGGAAGAACTTGAAAAATTTAAAAATGTTGAAACAGTTCCAGGAACAAGAATGGAGCTTCATAAAGATATGTTTGTTTTTGCTTCTTATACTGGAGGTTTAAGGGTTTCAGATATGTTGCAGCTCCAATGGAAACATTTTAATGGGGAGCATATCGATTTCACAATTAAAAAAACGGGTAGTCGATTATCTATCAAAGTTCCAAATAAAGGTTTAGAAATCATTGAAAAATATAGGCCAAATAATCCCAGTCCAAACACATTCATTTTCTCCATGCTTCCAGAAGGCATTTTAAAGTCAGGTGCCATTGAAGTTGATAGCGCAATTAGTTCAGCCACAGCCTATATAAATAAAAATTTGAAATTATTAGCAACTGCAGCTGAAATTGATAAAAACATTTCATTTCATATTAGTCGCCATACTTGGGCAACGAGAGCGTTAAGAAAAGGCGTTTCAATTGATAAAGTTTCAAAATTAATGGGGCATTCAGCAATAAAGGAAACTCAAGTATATGCCAAAATTGTTAATTCTGAGCTTGATAAAGCTATGGATGTTTTTAATGATTAAACAAAAAATATGACAGACAAAATATTAGAAAGATTTGAAAAAGTTTTAATCCAAGTTCAAAAATTTGATGCCCTGTTTGAACGTGAAAATGATTTGGAGGTGCTAAGAATGGCTTGTTTTGAATTTGCTGGTTTTACTTATCTAAAGAAAGGGAATTTGTTTATTTTGGCTCAACTTGTTGAAGAGTATAGAAAAACGAAAGTTGATTATATTGAGCAGAATATTTTTCTTCAGGAGTCGTTAGACTTAATTTCGAAATATCAATTTAAAGAAATAAAAAATGCATCTTTCCCAATTTTCGAAAAGAGAGAGCAGAAACGAAAGAATAACAATCATTTACAAGATTTATTTTATCAAGTAAAACAAGAAAAGTATTTCAATTTACGGAAACTTAAGTTTGATACAAAATTTCAAATAAAAGCAAAATATACTCACTTAAAGAAACAGGTTTTTCTTTACCTAAATTTAATGTTTTTCTTTAATAGAGAGTTTAAAAATAGAGAGGAACCAATTAATTTAGATGAATTATCTAGAGACAAAATCAATTTTTATGATTCTTGGAATTTCAGTAGAGCTAGTCTTCAAAAATGGATTAAATACCCAGATACAGACTTTTTAGATCTGCCTGTTTATCAAAATAAATTAATGGCTGAAAAAATTCACAAGATTCAGCAGCGTTTATTTCAAAAAGCTTTACAGGCTGAGCTCCAAGAGTTATTAATTAAACTAGCAAAAGGAAATCGAATATTGAATTACAAGCGATTTTTAGATTTAACTGAGAATTTTATTAATGGAAATTTTCAAACTATCGATTTAAAAAGATTAACTACATTTTTTTCTTTTGATAGACCAGACGAAGTTTTAGTAGAATTAGACAATATTTTGATGGAAAAAGAAATTGATTTCAAAAAATATTTACCTTATGATAGACCTAACAAAACAAAGTCTCCAAGATTTACAGCTGAGTTATTGGTACAATTTGGCATAAATTGCACTAAAACATTAAAATTTTATGCCAACAAAGGGTCGATTAAGGATTTAAACGATGCAAAATTCAATTTTTCTAAAAAATTCATACCCAAGCATAAAGTATGTAGTTTTCAATTTATACAATCTAGTATAAATCTTATGAAATTAAAGTCTGTTCTTAAAGAGCTAAATACTAAATTCAACTTGATTGCATTAAACGATCAAGTTTTTAACGAGTTTTTAGAAGTTTTAACATGTCAAGACTATACAAAGCTCAATTTTAAAATCCATATTGCCTGTAAAACCAACCTTTTCTCTTATGTTTTAAAGGAATTAAAGCCTTTTTTCTCAAATTTAACTGGAAAGGAAATTGAAGAATCAAAAATATTTCTAACGAAATTAAATAATAAACCTTTAACTGCTTCGAACTTCAACAAGAGTGGGAATTCCAACATTGTTGAAAAAGATGAAATAAGAAGAATTATTAATAGAAAATAACACCCAAAAAGGTAAGAATAGTAAGAATTATTACTTTACTTACACTAATTGTTTTTTTTAGTTTTAACTAGCCTAATTTTGCCTCATATTTAATCCCAAATAAAATGAGCGAAAAAATTATCATCGAAAAACTCGACAACATCGAAAAGAAGTTGGAAGAGCAAAACCTTTTAGAAAAGGAGGTTTTAACCATGGCAGAAGCCTGCCTTTTATTGGACATCAGTTCATCCCATTTGTATAAACTGACAAGTTCAAAGAAAATCCCGCATTATTGCCCAATGGGTAAGAAACTATATTTCTTACGCGAAGAATTACTCCAATGGATGCAAACTAATCCAATGGCTTCCATGGAAATTAAAAAAGTATCAACTAAAAAAACAAAATAAAATGAGTGTATTAATAATGACCCCAGAACAATACGAAGATCTTACAAAAAGATTAGATGACTTGCAAAAAGAACTTTCTATAAAACAAAAGAATCCAAAAGAAGTAATCTTCGATTCTCAAGAACTTATGCAACTGCTGCATATTAGCAAGTCCACACTTCAGAAATATAGAGATGATGGTTGCATTGGTTTTTCACAGGTAAATGGGAAATTCTTTTATCGACAATCAGACATTAATGACATGATTGAAAAAAATTACAAACCACCCTTAAAGTAAACTGATAAACCTATTTCATTCAACTATTACCGCTTTAATACTTTTCTGTATTACATAAAAAAACAATCAAATGTTCGTCTCAATTTTCAAGGACTTTCACACGCCAGTGGAAGAGCAGGATATCTATTCCCTATTTGAAAGTATTAAATCTTCAAAATATGAAACTGATATTAAAGCAATTAGGTATGCCTATCACCAGGGAAATAAATTCCTTGGTGATGAGCTGAAATCAAAACTTCCTGCTTTCACACCATCAGGAACATTTACATCACGCAGAAAAGCAGAATTACTCAAAGAATACAGCAAAATTATTCATTTAGATTTCGATCACATCGAAAGAAACGATTTGGAAATGATTTCAACTAAAATCAATGCCTGTTCCTATACTTTTGCAAGTTTCATTTCCCCAAGTGGTGAAGGACTTAAAGTATTTGTGAAAGTAAATTGTGCAGCACATCAACATCAAGAAGCCTGGTCCCAATTGCGTGAATTGTATTTTGATTATATCGGACTGGCAAGCGATTCAAAATGTAAAGATGTAAGCCGTTTGTGTTTTGTTTCATACGATGAGAACTTGCATTTAAACAAGGAAAGTAAAATATTCCAATTCAATGAACCAATCAAAAAAGTAAGAAGCAACGAAAAAACATTCGTTCAAAATGACAATCCAATCACTCTTGAATATTGTCTAGAATTTACCAACAAAAAAAACGAATACATTGAAGGAAATAGAAACAATTTTATTTATCAATTTTCTTGTAATGCCAATCGTTTTGGAATAGGGGAAGAGGAAACTTTATCTTTTGTCCGTTCTAATTTTGATCTGAAAGATTTTGAATTAAAAGCAGCAGTAAAAAGTGCATATAAAAATAATTTTAATGAATTTGCAAAGTTTGCAAAGTTTGCAGAAGTTGCAAAGTTTGCAGAGAATCCACATCAAGCAAAAAGTACACAGATAGAGACACAAACAACTGATAACCTTATGGATGACTTGCTTTTCAAGTCGCCTACAATTCCAAATACAGTTTATGCAAGTTTACCAAATCTATTGACAATCGGTGCAAACGCATTTGCACAACAAAGAGAAAAAGATGTGTTTTTAACCAGTGCCTTGAGTATTTTGTCCGGATGTTTACCAGAGGTTTCAGGTGAATATGGTCAACGGACAGTTTATCCAAA
>CAZHLZ010000335.1:0-3931 GCA_964532475.1 uncultured Chitinophaga sp. | reverse complement strand
GACTTAAAACTCAACTCTGATTCATTCGTTAATTCATCTGAACCTTGGTCTGAATATTTTGCTTTCACATCTGTGGTATAAAAAAAATTGGTAGTTGCCAAGGAAAAATTTGCAAAGATTTTTTTGTTCAAAGGTATAGAATAATTTAAGGTTCCCATTAGATTTCCCCATTTAACATTGCTTTTAAATTTATAAGCGCTGCTATTAAATTCATCTCGTTTTTTGGAGGAATTGATAAAAATTCGATCCCTACCATTGTACATTGAAAATGATAATTTACTATTGTTCTTGTACCTTTTCACAATTTTCCCATTCAAATCATAAAAGGTATAACCCGCTGAAGATTCAAAATTTGATGCATATCTAGCAATTAATCTCGTAAATAAATCAATATTAAATCTTCTTGCTGAAAATAAATATGTGATGGAACTATCTTTTTTCATTGGTCCATCTACCTGATATTTAGTTGAAAGTAATCCAATAAAAACTTCTCCCTTTCGTTTGTTGACGTTTCCATCTTTCATACGAATATCAATCACAGACGACAATCTACCACTGTATCTTGCTGGAAAATTGCCCTTGTACAATTTGATACTATTGATTGCATTTGGATCAAAAGTAGAAACAAAACCTCCGATATGACTCACATAATATAAGGGGATTTCGTCCAGCAAAAATAGATTCTGATCGGGACTTCCACCTCGGACATAAAGTCCACTTGTGCCCTCTTTACCTCCAGAAACTCCTGGCATCAATTGAAATGCTTTAATCACATCTGGTTCACCAGCAATAGTTGGGATTTGTTTTAAAATCTTTATTGGTAAATCAATCGTTCCGAGTTCAACTTTTTTCATTCTTTCAGCACTTACGCTCACTTCTTCGACATCTGTAACTCCTTTAGTTTCCAAAAAAAGTACAACTGTAGTATCGATAGTTGATTTTAAAGAAAATTCTGCCTTTTTATAGCCATATAGGTAACAGAAATACTTAAAAACACTGTCCTTTCTTTCAAGCACAAATGAAAAATATCCTGAAGAATTTGTCGAAGCGATATTTTTTGAGTTGGAAGAAAAAATTTGTGCCCCAATTAAAGCTTCTTGAGTAATCTTATCTTTTACAAAACCTGAAATCACTATTTTCTGTGCGTGAAAACTAGAAAAGTTAAAAAAGATGAAAAAGAAAAATAGGTATTTCATGGTTGAAAATAAATTTTTATTTCTTCTTGATTAAAACCTGCAAAAACGCCATATCCGCCTTGAACATTTGTGTACATCTCAATCGGATCACCTAAAAAGAGTAAGGTAATTGGGTCATCGTAATGCAAATCGGTATTTTGATTAAACACGTGTTTTGTCCAACTTTTTCTAAATTTATAATATTCTTCACTAACGATTTTAAAATTGTGTTTATAAAACTCATCGTAAAAAAGTGAACCACCAAAAGAAAAAACACCTTTTCCTCCACCAACCAATCTTAGTTTTTTTAATTGACCGTTAAATAACACATCACTAAAGAAATACGTCGTGGGCAAAAAATCCAACTCACTGTCACTCAAAATACTTTGGTCTGTTTCTTTTGATTCTTCGAAAATATAGCTATTAAAAGCTGGCTCGTAATAATTTGATTTACTTTTGTCATCTAAAAACTCTATTTCAACGGAGGTAGAATAACCATCTTCCCAAACATTGATATAATCTATGAAATAGGTGCCAGATAATGAATCTGGTAAAAGTGGGACTTCACTCTCCGCCCAAACTTTCTCAAAATTGGGTACTTCTACTTCTATTCTGTATTTTTTTCCAGCAATTGGCATATAGTTAGAATTGTAGTAACCATCTTCCTGAAAATCAAATGTTTTAACCAAAACTCCATCCTCATACAAATTACAGATAGCATTTTCAACTAAAGGAATATTTTCCTGATGTATTCCGCTTGATAAACTAACATGAATTTTCATGATTGAATCAGGGCAAAATAATGAATTAACCACCACTTTCGTTTCTCGCGCTGGAATTTCTAAATCTAGTTCTTTGGTACAAGATAAAAAAGTAAAAACAATAAGTATGAAAGAAAGGAATTTTAACATAAGATTTAATCTGAAAACATAATAACGGAAAGATTGAAGATTTATTTTTAAGATGTTCTTTGCAAATGGACTTAAAGACAAAAAGTGAAAGATTAAATTTCCATAGATTTTACCAATAGGCAATAAAAACAACACTTGACTTGATTAAAACTGATCAAGTTTAATTACTTTTACAAAAAGATTTAATAAATTGTAGAAATTGTCAAAAAAGTCAAAACTAGAAGCACATAATTACTTTGATCACAGATACATTAAATGAAAAAATTAAAGAAAAAAACTAGAAATATTATTTTGATAGTTGTGGGAATTTTACTTCTTCTAATCGCCTATGGGTCATACAATTTTCAGGATGATAGGCACACGTTTCTTGATTTAATAAATAAATCTGCAGTTGGAGAAGTAAAATACGTATTGGATAAAATGGAAAAAACAGAAAGTCTTTCCAATCCATTAGTAAATTATGAATATCAGGATTTTAGGAGAAAAATGTTTGCTCGTTTTGTTTCAAATAATGAAAAATTTGAGAATACCTCAAAAAATAAAATAATAAATGATATTTCAGGTATCTATCGAAATTATTGGAGAAAAAAACTTTTAAAAGCAAGTCCTAAAGATATGACGGATTCAATTTTATATCAAAATATTGTTTCTTATTTGATTTCAAATAAATTGACGACATTATCTAAAGAAAGTTTGTCTAAAAACATAAGAAATGACTCTGTCCTCAAAAGGGTGATTGAAAATCAGGGGTTTAAAGCTAATTTTAATTTTCGAAATGGATTTCAAGAACTTTTTATTTGGAACAAAGAAACGATTAAAAAGTATACCGTAACCTTACCAAAAAAGACTATTAAGACAAAAGTTGTTTTTATCGAAAGTTACCATTTAAATGGTTACGATGACTATGCTTCTTTTGCTTATTCTACCGTTGGTGGTTGGGCAATAAAAGAGTCGGCTACCTTGTTTTGCAATAAGAATGGCTACGATCTAAATTCTGAAAAATTTAAAGTTTCCTATTTAAAACATGAAAGTATTCATTTCACAGATTTAAACGATTATCCAAATTTAAGTCCTGCCGATTTGGAATATCGTGCTAAAGTTATCGAATTAATGTATTGCACAAAAGCCACTATTTATGACCAAATTAATGAATTTATAATAGAGGCGAATAAACAAGATAGGAACAATTCTCATCCTTACGCAAGCTACGTGCTAATAAAGAACTTATCAAAATTACTTTTTAATTCAAAATTCAAATCTGATATCAATGATTGGGAAAAAATTCCAGTTGAAAAAATTAATAAAGCCGCAAAATCTTTGTATGAAAAAAGCGAAGAAATCTTACGAAAAGACAAGAATTTGAGCGAAATTATTTAACTTTCTTTTTGATGATATTCAAAATTGTTTCACAAAAGTTTTTCCATTAAACTTGAATACATTTCCATCATCTAAGCCAAACCACAAAAGGTCATTTTTATCTTTGTATATGCATTTAACAAAATCATTTGTCAGTCCATCATTTTTTGTGAAATTGGTCATTGTTTTACCATCATATTTCCAAGCTCCTGTGTCTCTGTCTCCAAACCAAATATTTCCTTGTGAATCCTCCTCAATTGCAAAGACGTGTTCTAAGGTTCCTGGTTTTGATTTATCTCCTCGTCTTGAACTTGTTGGATGAATTAAATTATGTTTTTCAGAAAAATTAATTGTGGTTTCACCGTCTATTAGCAGTACGCCAATACCATTATTCCCAATCCAAATTCGACCTTTTGAATCCGCTAAAACACTTCGTACGTCCTCAACAGCCCGGAGAACTACATCTTCAACAACCGCTTCCCCGACGAA
>CAZHLZ010000334.1:0-3932 GCA_964532475.1 uncultured Chitinophaga sp. | reverse complement strand
TTAAGTATTGATTGTTGAAATCAATTTAAAGAAAAGTGTGAGTTTGCCCTGAATAACAATTATTTTTTATTGTTATTCAATAAATATTTATTATTATTGCAAAATAATAATATGAATATGGAAATAAAAATCACTACAAAACAGGTGTTAGGATTCTTGCAAATTCTTGCTTGGATTATCTTTATTGGACTTGGTATCAATGCTGGTGCATTAATTTTTAATCTGATTTTTACACTTTTTGTAAATCCAAGTGCTGCCAATAATTTATTTTTAGGGATTGATTTATCTTCAATACTAACTTTTAATAAAACTTATTTCATCACCCTGCTTGTCATAATGAGTATCACTTTATGTCTTAAATCAATTTTATTTTACTTTATTGTATTGATTTTTCACAACAAAAAGATCGATTTTAGTAAACCATTTAATGAATCGATGAAAAAATTCATTTTTAACAGTTCCTATGTTTCCATTGGAATTGGTTTGTTTTCCTATTGGGGAATGAATTTTGTAAATTTTCTTGAATCTAAAAAATTAGTTGTGCCAGAATTAAATAAGCTAGAAATTGGAGGTGCGGATGTTTGGATTTTTATGGGAATCATCTTATTTATAATTGCTCAGTTTTTTAAACGAGGCTTGGAAATTCAATCCGAAAATGATTTAACGATATAATTTATGGCAATTATTGTAAACCTAGACGTAATGATGGCTAAACGCAAGATGTCACTCAATGAATTGTCCGAAAAAGTTGACTTGACCTTAAGTAATTTATCCATTCTAAAAACTGGAAAAGCAAAAGCAATTAGATTCAGTACCTTGGAGGCGATTTGTCAAGCACTTGATTGTCAACCAGGAGATATTTTGGAATTTAAAGGAGATTAATACTACTATAATATCGTGATTATTATTCTTTTAAAATTTCTCAATTTTTATGCTTGCATATTAAAAATAATAGGTAAATTTAAACGCTATAAAACACAAAACATTCTTGATTACTATAAATTTAAGTAAAATGAATGAACGAAAAAAAATTATTGTAATCGGCGGTGGATTCGCAGGTTTACAATTTATAAAAAACATTAATTCTAACTTATTTGATGTTTTGCTTATTGACAAACTCAATCACCATCAGTTTCAGCCACTTTTTTATCAAGTTGCGACTTCACAATTAGAGCCGGCAAGTATTTCCTTTCCATTTCGTAAAATATTTCAAAAGAAGGAAAATTTGCAAATCAGAATGGCAGAAGTACTTGAAATTCAAGGAGAAAACAATAAAGTAAACACTTCTATTGGAGACTTTTCTTACGACTATTTAGTGATTGCAACTGGATGTAAAACCAATTTTTTCAACAACCACAATATAGAAAAAAATTCATTTACGCTCAAAAGCACTTACGATGCAATAACGGTTAGAAATCATGTGTTGCAATTGTTTGAAGATTATATTTCAAGCGATGCGGACGATAAAGAAGCAATGTTGAACATTGTGATTGCTGGTGCTGGTCCAACTGGCGTTGAAATGGCAGGAGCTTTTGCAGAAATAAAATCACACATTTTACCAAAAGATTACCCTGGAATCGACTTTTCAAAATTAAAAATCTCACTTGTTGAAGGAAGTCCAAATACTTTAAACAGCATGAGTGAAAACGCAAAAAAAGCTTCTCGTCAGTATTTGGAAAACATGGGAATTGAAATTTTTACACAAGTACATGTTTTAGATTTTGCCGACGACATCGTTAAACTTAGTACTGGAAAAGAAATAAAATCAAAAACCTTAATTTGGGCAGCTGGTGTTACGGGAAATTTCATTCCTGGCATTGATGAAAAATTAGTTCAACGTGGAAATCGGATCAAAGTCAATCGCTACAATTTAGTTGAAAACACAACAAATATTTATGCAGTCGGTGACATTGCATACATGGAAACAGAAAAGTATCCAAATGCGCATCCACAATTGGCAAATGTAGCGATTAATCAAGCGAAAAACTTGGCAAAAAACTTGAAATTATCACTTGAAAATAGAGAGCTTAACAAATTCGAATACAAAGATTTAGGATCCATGGCAACCATTGGTAAAAACAAAGCGGTGGTTGATTTACCTAACTACAAATTCAAAGGCTTTTTCGCTTGGTTCATTTGGATGTTTTTGCACTTAATGCTGATTCTTAGCGTTAAAAACAAACTGATTATTTTTATCAATTGGGCTTGGGCGTACATCACGAAAGACACTTCTTTAAGATTAATTTTAAACAAACCAAAAAACTCTCTTAAATAGAATTCTTAAATTGAGAAATAAATTTTTTCTATTTAAAACTATTAAAATAATTGGTTAATTTTGTCTCACAAGTTTAAAACGAAGGCTTACAAGACGTTTTGTACTCAAACAGAAAGTCAAAATCAGTCAAAATTAAAATACAATAAATTAAAATGAATAATCCAGAAAAAGTAAAATGCCTAATTATTGGTTCAGGACCAGCAGGTTACACAGCAGCAATTTATGCCGCAAGAGCGGATATGCACCCAGTTATGTACCAAGGAATGCAACCAGGAGGACAATTAACCACAACCAATGAAGTAGAAAATTTCCCAGGATATCCTGACGGAGTTACAGGTCCAGAAATGATGTTACAATTAGAAGCACAAGCAAAACGCTTTGAAACTGATATCCGCTTTGGATTCATCAATAAAGTAGATTTTTCGGGAGAAATCCATAAATGTTGGACAGAGGATGATCATGAAATTCATGCTGAAACGGTAATAATTTCAACTGGAGCTTCCGCAAAATATTTAGGTTTGCCTTCTGAACAAAAATACCTTGAAATGGGTGGTGGAGTTTCTGCTTGTGCAGTATGTGATGGTTTTTTCTACCGAGGTCAAGAAACAGTAATTGTTGGAGCTGGAGATTCTGCTTGTGAAGAAGCACATTACTTATCAAAATTATGCACTAAAGTAACGATGTTGGTTCGTAAAGATGAGTTTAGAGCATCAAAAATCATGGCTGATCGTGTAAAAAACACCCCTAATATTGAAATCCTATTCAACACAGATACGGTAGAAGTTTTAGGAGACGGAAGTGGCGTTACTGGCGCACATGTCAAAAACTCAGTTACCGGCGAAGAAAAAACAATTCCTTGTACTGGATTTTTTGTTGCAATTGGACACAAACCAAACACAGACATTTTCAAAGATTACATCAATTTAGACGAAGTTGGTTACATTAAATACCAAGAACCAGGAACTTCCTTGACAAATGTACCAGGTGTTTTTGTTGCTGGAGATGCAGCAGATAAAAGATACAGACAAGCAATTACTGCCGCTGGAACAGGATGTATGGCTGCTTTAGATGCAGAAAGATATTTGGCTGCGAAAGGACATTGATTGCTTAATTGTTAAAAAGACTCCAGAGGAGTCACACATTTATAACGGAGGACATTAGTCCTCCGTAAACAAATAAGAATACATTGGTTTTGGCGTATGTTTTTGTTCCAAAAACTATGACAAAATCAAAAATGAACCACATCTGACTAGGAATCTATATGATTATAAGACAATTCATATTTAGTAGTAATGTATGACACATTCTGAAAAACAAAATTAAAATTCATAAAAATCTAAAAAGTTGAATCAATTTGGTTCAACTTCTTTATTGATAATAACTTTGTTCAAAACTAGTTTTAAATACTATTTGAAAAAATAAAAATTGGAAGTAAATTTGTATTCTATTAAAAATCTATGATTTCATTTGATCCAAAAGAACTTCCTGTACCACGAGTTCATCAACTTTTATTAGGTGCAATCGGCCCGAGACCAATTGCTTTTGCATCTACAATCGATAAAAATGGAAATGCAAATTTATCTCCATTTAGTTTTTTTAATGTTTTCAGTTCCAATCCTCCAATTTTAATTTTTTCTCCTGCGAGAAATGGAAGAAC
>CAZHLZ010000333.1:0-3986 GCA_964532475.1 uncultured Chitinophaga sp. | reverse complement strand
CATGAACATTGATATTATCATTATTATCTTGTTACAAGTGTATCCATTGTGAATGTGCTTTTAAAAATTCAAGGGCAATCACCGCTGATTCTTTCATTACATCTCCCAAATTTCCGGTCAAGGTCAATTTGCCTTTTCCTTTGGTGATGGAAGATTCAATGAATAAAATATCTCCTCCAACACTTGTCCAAGCAAGTCCAGTTACCACACCAGCAACGTCGTTATTCAAATATTTAGTTTTGGATCTTCCTATGCCTAAAATCCCATGTAAATCCTTGATTTGAAGTTTATTTTCAAATTTTTCTTCCATGGCAATTTGTCTTGCTCTATTTCGTACCAATTTGGCAACCATTTTATCTAAGCCACGAACTCCTGATTCGTTGGTGTAATTCTCAACAACATGTTCCAAGGTGCTTTTGTCAACTTGAAAATCTTTTTTGGTAATCCCATGAGCCAATAACTGCTTAGGAATCAAATGGTTTTTTGCGATTTCAATTTTTTCTTCAATGGTATAACCGTTTACCTCAATGATTTCCATTCTGTCTCTCAATGGACCTTGAATAGTTGAAAGTGAATTTGCTGTGGCAATAAACATCACCTTTGACAAATCAAATTCAGTTTCAATATAATTGTCGTAAAATTCCTTATTTTGCTCAGGATCCATCACTTCCAGTAGGGCAGAGGAAGGATCTCCGTGATTGCTTCTACCTAATTTATCAATTTCATCCAATACAAAAACAGGATTTGCTTTTTCAGCCTTTTTTATGTTTTGAATAACACGTCCAGGCATTGCTCCAATATAGGTTTTTCTGTGACCACGAATTTCAGATTCATCGTGCAAACCTCCCAAAGACATGCGAACGTATTTTCTACCCAAGGCATCAGCGATCGATTTCCCTAAGGAAGTTTTTCCAACTCCTGGAGGTCCATAAAAACACAAGATGGGTGATTTCATGTCATTTTTCAGCTTAAGAACTGCCAAATATTCTAAGATTCTTCGTTTTACGTCTTCCAGTCCATAATGATCACGATTTAGAATTTTTTCGGCACGTTTTAGATCCAAACTGTCTTTAGAATATTCACCCCAAGGTAAATCAAGAAGCATGTCCAAATAATTCAATTGCACCGTATATTCTGCTCCTTGCGGGTTCATTCGTTGCAATTTGGTCAGTTCCTTGTTGAATATTTTTTCAACTTTTTCGTCCCATTTTTTCTTTTTGGCACGTTTTGACATTTCTTCCACTTCTTGAGCCTGTGGATTATCACCTAATTCTTCTTGAATTTGACGAATTTGTTGATTCAAAAAGTATTCTCTTTGTTGTTTATCTAAATCTCGTTTGACCTTGGATTGAATTTCATTTTGCATTTTAAGCATTTGAGCTTCTTCGTTCAAATGTTTTAAAATTTTAAATGCTTTTCGACGCATGTCTGTTTCCTCCAAAATCACTTGTTTTTTAGAAACATCAGCATTCATATTGGATGCAATGAAATTCACCAAAAAAGTTGGACTGTCAATGTTTCCAATTGCAAATGAAGCTTCAGAAGGAATGTTTGGACTATCGCGAATGATGGAAAGTGCTAAATCCTTAATCGTTTTGAAAAGAGCACCTAATTCTTTCGATTTTTTGTCAACGATAACTTCAGAAATAAGTTGAATTTCAGCCTTGATATATGGTTCTATTTGAACAGATTGCACCAATTCAAATCTTCTTTTACCTTGAATGATTGCTGTGGTGCTTCCATCAGGCATTTTAAGCATTTTGATGATTTGAGCCACCGTTCCAACTTTGTGTAAATCATCAAATCCAGGAGATTCTTCATCCTGATTTTTTTGAGAAACAACACCAATAATTTTTGAACCTTTGTTCGCTTCCTGAATCAATTTAATGGATTTATCGCGGCCAACAGTAATTGGAATTACCACTCCAGGAAACAAAACATTATTTCGTAAAGGTAAAATAGGTAGAATATTTGGAAAATCTTGTTGGTTCATTTGGTCCTCTTCCTCTTGTGTGATTAGAGGAATAAATTCAGCGTCAGCTTCCATGTTGTCAGAAAGATTGAATAAATCGTTGTCGAATAAATTGTTCATATCGTATATTGTCAAATTGTCAGTTAATGTGTTTTCTTATTTTTCACCGTTTAGTTAGAAATACCCAAGCAACGTTTTAAAAAAGTTTGAATCATCTTTTTTTGATGAATCTAAACCTTGCTGGGCAAATCAATTAATAACTTTTGAACTAAATTAGTGCAAAAGATCTTAATTTTTGTAAGACTTTTAGTTATTTTCAAATTTTATGCCAAGTCGGTATTATTTTTTAATTCGGAATTTGTGTCAGTAAATAGATAGATTTTACGTTAATGCAAATGTTCAAGAAAGAAAAGTGGAATTATAGTTGTTGGGAATGCTTTCCTATATTATTTGCGAGTAATTGCACATTCTTTTTTACCAATTATTATTGCGCTCCTTGCGTTATACTTTTTAGTTTTATAAATGGGAATCTCTAAAAACTCAAATTTTCGAGGCAGACAAAAAAATAAATCCGCAGTTTACACTTGTAAATGAGGAATTTATTTTAGTAGGTGAACGAAGACCACGAAGTCGCACCGCAGGTAAAAAGGAGTTTATAGAGGTACCCTAAAAGTTTTTTTTGGGCGCCTTAACCGCCTGCGCCTTCAAGTCCTCTTCCTTGCAGTCATGTGGGCTTTCCGGACTTCGTCGGGGCGTGGGGATTTGTGCCAAGATTCAAAATTTAATTATAAAATTGAAAAATTGAACTTAAACTAGTGAGATTTTGAAGAATGTTTGTTTTTTTGAGGGAGGGTGACTTTTTAGGATATGAAGGTGATTTGGAATCTATTTGTTGTTTTATTAAAGATTTGTGTACTTGCAAGAAACTACTTTCCTATAAAATCTCAATGAAAATAAGTATTAAAACTAAGGAAAAGGTAAGTAATGAACAAATTAAAACTAGATTTTAGAAAGATTGTAAAATTCTATTTTTACTTAGTAGTTTTTTTGTTAATCAATAATTGTGACTCTTATAAGCACGATAAAATTACAGAAGGATTAGTTGTAGAAAAAATTGTTAGATCAAATGGTAGGGAGAGTAATATTATAATTTACAATCATAAAAACAGGTTGTATAGAACATTAATTATAGGTTCAGAAATTAAAGTTGGAGATGTTTTTAAGATTAAATATTCAAATTTGAAACCGAATTCAGTAGAGGTTTGTGAGAGGTTAAGAAATCCAAAAATATTTAAAAATAAAGTTTTTCTTACTGGAGAAGATTATCCACACCAAGTCACTAATCTAAAAATAGTAATTAAAAATAAAACAAATGATACCATAATATACAATTCTATAAAATCAAACTTTGGTTATTTACTTGACTTAAATACAATTTATATAATATCAATACTGAGAAATAATAAGACAATTAATCAATATAAATTAAATTTACAAAACGCGAGAAATAATGATTTTTATTCTATGCTGATAGAATATTCTGAAAAGAAAAAATATGTATCAATTGTAATAAAAGATAATTCTTTGAGAAAAGAATATGAATAAAGACACTACTTGCATTTAATTCGCTGAGATATACTTGTGTATTGCTATGAGCCATGAAGTGAATTCTTCGCCAAACGAAAATTTGATATTACCATCAAAAAAAAAATAATGATTGAAAATCGGAAAAAATTCAAAAATAATTTACTTATTAAAGAATGTTTGTATTTTTGAACAAGTTTACTGTTTTGGGAAATGAGTTTGGATTTGAGATTTAAGTGCCGCAGGATTCAATTCGTGGCTGCTGATGCGGTGCAACTTAGCGCAGCGATCTCAACAGCTTGTCCCGACTTTCGGGGAAGTTAAATCTAGCGGAGCAATAAGATACAAATGATACGAAATAAAGGTATGGCTACTAGGTATAAAATCTTATTATTATTGCTTGTGAATTTATCTTTTTTATTTTCTCATG
>CAZHLZ010000332.1:0-3990 GCA_964532475.1 uncultured Chitinophaga sp. | reverse complement strand
AAATTGACAGTTTTCTCATTGCTTTCTTAAACTACTTCTTTGTTCTTTTATTGTCACTACTCCTTTCTCAGTTTCTACTTTTTTCCTTACGAGTTTACCTTCGGCATCATATTCAAAAAAAGTAGCGAAATTATTCTGATCTAATGTTGCCATTAGTTTAAAATTTATTTTGTTATATACATATGATTCCATTTCTGAATCAAATGGAAATACCCTTATATCATCCACATAACAGAAAACCCGACTATCTTTTATTGGTGCACGGTTTATAAACTGAAACACCAGAGGACTTCGAGAGACCGGAGTAAAACTATAGCTTATCTTTCTCCAACCATTAATTACAATAGATCTGCCCATTTCGGTCAGTGTTAGATTATTGCTTAATTTATCTTTCAACATAAATTGAAATTGATCTTTCCAAGATTCCATTACCCACATTGAAACAACATATCTCTTATTATAAAATGGATAAAAATTATCTGTAAAATCTTTTGAACCCAATCTATACTGTCCAAATGTGGAAGTTGGGTTATTAATGGCTAATGTATCTCCTAATTCAATTTCATTTACACCATGATGAAGCTTTAAAGCTTGAAATCCAGTATGCGAATATTTATTGCTTATTCTGTTTTGTGTTCCAATTAAAATTTTCTCTATTGGCCAATGCCTTACATGTTCGCATACATCAGAATTCCAACTTGCTCCATAACTCTCATAACTGGGCGCATTTGGTTCTGATTTTGAACATAGAGCATCATAATAAGTTTCAGTATTCATATCTTCGAAACTTTCGTATAGAACTTCTCTGTATTTTGCATTTTGTGCTACAGCTATTGGCAACTTTCTGCCAAATCCATACAAGGAAGTACTAAATACAGACAATGCATTGACATATTCCAAAGGATTTCCATAATTGTCAATATAAGTAGCACTATCTTTCCATGTCCATGGATTCTCATTTGATTGTTCGAGTCTCGGATGCCATTGACTACCATCCCAAAACCAGAATTCCCTGAAAGTTTTAATAAACCCTGATGTTCTTGCTTTAATTGAGTTTAAATCATTCCCTGAAACTTCCTGACTCCTTTGTTGACGTGAATCAACTTTTTCATTGTATACATATTCACCGAAAGGTCTCCAAACACCTCTTATACCTGCCAAAAATGGATTGATAAGTTGTCCAGGAGAATAATGCCATGGCAGTGAACATATTCCACTTTGCCCTGGACCAATAGATCCTTCACCGGTACAATCCATAAATTCAATGTGTGCATTATAATTCTTCTTGTAAGGGTTGATATAAACAGTCAGATTGGTATCAATTGGGCTATAACCATATGAAGAATTGTAGGTTGTAAAGTTACTTAACAAGATTCCCAGTTCGGTAAGTGAATCTCTTTCTATTAAAACATCTTCAAATTCTGATGAATCGCCACATGTTACAGTAAAACAAATATGGTCTTTATGGAGCAATTGATTTTTATCATTATAAATATTTCCGGTTGCCATTAGAACTTTATCATAAGGTCCTGTGAAAGTTTTGGTTGTATAATTCAATGGGTCTGCTTGCATTGTAATTTCATCTGCAAGTACATTTAGAATGTTTCTATGTCCTGATCTATATACTTTTAATAACTCATTTACCGGAACCTGAGGATTCCCATTTTTATCTATAATGGCAATTTCATTGTCTGCAGTATCCAAAACCCAGTATTTCTCTGTTCCCGACAATCTTATCAATTCATCACCTGGGTATAATATTGAACCAGGATTTGTTGGAAAACCATTATTGTTTATATCTGATAATTTAACCACTGCATCTGAATTTATATACGCCCCAGACATACCTGGATACATCCAATAAGCCGGTTTGGTCAATTTATAAACTTTATCACCATATTCATTCTTTGAACAATTCAATAAAACCTGTCCTGTCATAGCATCCCAGGCTAGATTATTCGTAGACGTGGTAGCACCTTTGTCATGAACCACTACTGAATCAATAATACCGGTTCTATGCACCAACTTTGTAACAGAAATCATTCTGTTATTCAACTTATTAAATACAATTTGTGGGAAAACGGTTGGGACAGGAGCAACTGCTGGAGGTTGAATGGTATTGACATCAATCTGCACATTCAATTGCATATCTTTTTTGACATATCTGGATGCGAATACAACCGTCTCAATTTTCTCACCTGCAATTATATTCTGAAATGAACCATCTGGCCTTAAAACAGTAATAGTATTTGTAAGCCTGTTCGTACCATCCGTCTTATAAAAATACTCTGTACCACTGATAAAAGAAGCGGATTCTTCACCATAAACCCACTCAGCTTTAGGTTTTCCATGCATATCATTCAATTCAATTATAAAACCTTGAGACGCACCTGCGCGTGAAAATTTTAGCGAAATCCCTAAATCGAATTTGACTTTTTTATCTTTACCGCCAGCTTTATCTTTATTTCCAAATCTTCCAACCATGTTTGAATCTATATCCAAACCTAATGGATTTGCAAATTTTGGATTCATGTATTGAAGACTTGTTTTATCTGAAAAAGTAGGAAAATCGTATGCAGTATAAAATTCAAGAACTGTTCTTCCAGATCTGTGCCTGACTATATTAGTATTGGGAACTACATTCTTTATTGTAACTTGTCTATAGCCTACACCGGGTCCGGGGAAAAATTCTTCTCCTAAAGGAGCTAGATCATACGAAACTGTTAATTTTCCCCGTCCTGCTTTTCCACGTTTTAACATGTGTTCAATATCCATTGGTATTTTAAATGGATTTTCGTCTCCGCCTGCAATTGGTTCATAACTTGCCACACCACTGCTAATTCTCATTGAACTATCTGGAGATGGCATTGAATAATCTTATGAAATACTATATGATGAAGAACTCTCAATTGAATTTGTAAATTTATCCCAGTTATCTGAAATTGACACCATTTTTACCCTGTGCCCACCTCCTAATTTCCTTTGCGTTGGAACAATAACTCTTAACAATGATCTTTCTGTTACAATATGATTTGCTTTATTCTTATTGATAAAATATTTGCTTTCTTCAGTAAACATTTTCATCATTTCGGGAATGATTCCAAAAACTGCCACTGCTACCTTTGCAAGTTTCTTCTTGGTACTGCCATTTTCACTAAATCTTGAATCCTTTCTGAGATTACTTCCAGGGTACATAATATGTGGAGTTTCTGATAATCCATATTGAAGTGCCATCTTTACCATTGGATGGATCTTTTTATCATTATCCTCATTATTCTTAGTTCGCTTTCGAATATTGAAGTGTTTAACTTGAATGTACACAAGAGAATCCGTTCCATAAATCCTGTCTCCAAAAGCTCTTACTTCTAAAAACCCAGGAACCATATTATAGGTATTGCCATCATCAGCCCTCCCAATTCGCATACATGCATTAAAATAAATCAAGCGCCGATCAACATTTTTTTCCATGAATTCTGTAGCTTTAATACTTCCCATTCCCTTAGGCTTTTTAAAATATATATAATCCTTAGGATTTTTAATTTCTGTCTGTAGAGGTGCTAGCCCTTGATCAATACTTTCTGATATATTATCATTCACCCCATAAACACTCAACATTTGCATTGCCTTTTTATCCTGAACAAAAGCATAATCATCACTTTCATAGTCAAAATGAATTTTACCCCCAGAAGGCAAAGTAACGTCAGTCATCATCCAGGCTGATGACCAACTGTCAATCTCGTTTTTCTTATCTTGCTTTATATATGGATTATCTGCTAAAGCAATAGCATCAATATTGCCACTACCTAAATTACCCGAATGTAAATTAAGAGGTGTATAAGTACCCCATCTGTTAATTGATTTATATGAATAATTTGGATTTATTCCATTGTATTCAAAATAATAATTTGTTGTTATCTTACTATTCAAATCCCCATAGTATATTTTAATCCTATTTAGAGTCAATTTACCTTGTTTAGCGTAGTAACTGTA
>CAZHLZ010000331.1:0-3996 GCA_964532475.1 uncultured Chitinophaga sp. | reverse complement strand
AATCAAGAATCCATCGGAATAGAATTTTGTTCGTGGGGACCTCTCTCCAGAAAAGAAAATCCCATGTTAAAAGGAAGTCCAAAATTCTTTTCAACTACTGGAATAGAAGTACCAAAAGAAGAAGTTGTAAAACTGGACAAACCCTTTCGAGGTCATTTGTATTATCAAAAATATACCTCATCACAATTAAAATCTTTACAAATTTTGATGAATTACCTTTGTGGAACGAACAATATTCCAAAAAAATGCAATCCTGATATGTGGGAATATTCTAGGTTGGCCATGAAAGGCAATCCTGGAATACGGTCCCATGTTTCATTCCGAAGAGATAAATCTGATTGTTTTCCACAAAAGGAATTGCTTGAGATTTTACATAAAACTTTATCAAAATAAAATTACTTAGTTTCTTTAATCTTCTAAAAGAATCAAATAACTAATAATTCAGTGCATATTTTATTATATTTGCCTTTATTCAATTGTTTCCTTCAATATTAAAATAAAGAAAATATGTTGATATTGTGAAACAAATTTTCTTTTACAATGCCTTTGGTTTCTATGTTCTTAAATATTTTATACAAAATTTTATCTTCTCTTTGTTTTACAATTTCAGGAATTGTATGGAAGAAAATTTTGAGTGAAAATAGAATAAATTATCATTTAATATTTTTCAGAACACTTTTCAGCATTGGTTTTACATTAGTTTTGATCCTTCTTTTCATATTGGTAGGATATTCAAATTCAATCTGGCTAAAACCAGTAAATCTAGTCGATTTTGCTGACTGGTTAATTTGCATTACAATTTGTTTATTTAGCTTTTGGGGATTATTTTTTTTCAATACAATTTTATATAAAAAAATTTCAAATAACTAATTGATTTAAAAATATTTAATTATAATTATTTTTAAATAACCTTGGGACATATTTATAAAAAATTCCTGATATTTAAAGTTTACGAATAGGACATTTTGAACTTGAATCCATTGAATGTTCGCCAGAAAACAATTTTTACTTGATAGAAATAAATAATTCTCCAAAATTTTGTATTTGATTAGTGAGACTAAAGGCAGTTTTCACTTTTCCTAGATCATCTTTTCTTATAATTCCCCAAACAGAATAGAAAACCAAATGTAATTACTAATTTCCATTTCTGTCTCATTCCTAAGGTCAATTAAAAAAGTTTATTTTTTAAATTTTGATAATATTATATCTACTTTTGAAATTTAATAATGATAAATCGAATAACAACACAATTAAGTAAAGCACATGAAAATAGTTTTGGCGAGTCACAATGCAAATAAGGTGAAAGAAGTGCAGGTTTTAGTTCCTGAAAACATTGAAATTCTCTCTTTAAAAGACATTCAATTCACGGATGAAATCGATGAGACGGAAAATAGTTTTGTTGGAAATTCATCTTTAAAAGCCAATTATATTTATTCAAAATTGGGTGTAAATGTAATTGCCGACGATTCAGGATTAGAAGTTGAAGTTTTAAATAATGAACCGGGTGTATATTCGGCAAGATATGCTGGAAAAAATGCTAATGATGAAGATAATTTGAACTTGTTATTAAAAAATCTAGAAGGAAAAAGTAATCGAAATGCTCGCTTTAAATGCGTAATTACGTTAATTTTAAATGGGGAAGAATTTCATTTCGAAGGAGAAATTAAGGGACACATTATTTCAGAAAAACGTGGTGAATTGGGCTTTGGTTATGATCCTGTTTTTATTCCTGAAAATGAAGATAAAACCTTTGCTGAAATGGACATGACAGAAAAAAATAAATTCAGTCACCGTGCCAAAGCAATGGAAAAATTAGTACAATTTTTAGGAACAATCAGCTAATCTAAAATAAACTCATACAAGAATTTCTTCTGTGCAGATTCCAGTGGGCGATAAATGTAATAGACTACATAGTTGTGAATTGCAAATTTGTCAATGTATTGATGATTAAATTTGATTTCACGCTCAAATTCGCCAGTTTGAAGGTTTATTTTTTTTAAGCTACAGTTCCCATCTTTTTCAAAAAAAGCATAGATATCTTCCGTTACTTTGTCCTGAATTACATTTTTTTTCCAACCTGATTTTTTGGGAGAATAATGATGAAAAATCGATATGGAATCGCACTTCACACCCAACAAATTGAATTTAAAAAGTTGATCCTTGTAATAGTCAAAAACATAAATTGAATCTTTATTTTTGAACATGGGTGCGTACAATTCTTTGTAATAAATTGATTGCGTGAAATAATTGGCACCCACCCAAATTTCCTTGTCAATTCCTGTTTCTAACTCCAGATTTTTTGCCCAAAGTTTTGTTCTCACGTCAACCCATTTATATTCTGAACGATATAATTCCATCATTAATTCGTCCTTAATTTCAATGATATTAGCATAGGATGAATCCAATTGATCGTAGATTTGATAGTCAAAAGCTGGATAATTTTTATTGAAATTTGAGAAATAATATTTGGTGTAATTGGTATCAACAATCGGAAAAATATACTTCATGAAATAATTTTTGTCGTGCGTTGAAATTCCTATTCTATTTTCAAATTTATGAACACCGTAAACGCCATTTTCACAAACTACATGCGGATTCCCCCTAAAATCGTGAATCAATTCCAAAGGTTTTTCTGGCATTTCAAATTCAAAAGTAATTTTCCGATTGCTTAGAATTCCAAGTTGACTTCCTTTTTTTAATGTTTTTGGATAAAGTAGTAACAAAAGTTCTGAATTTGGTAAAATTTCAAAATCTGCTACGCTTAACTTTTCAGATTTAAATAGCACTAGTGGTGTTCCATGAGCCTGTGCATCAACAGATTGAATATCTTGAGTTTTGGGAGTTAGTTCCAACTCAATTGTTTTTGGAAACTTGGAATCTTGAAAATCACTTGGAGAAAATGTCCGTTTAAAATCAGCGTAAAATCCATGTTTTACAGAAATCTCCATGCTTTTATCAAATTCAACTTCAAAACTTAGTCTTCCTTGTTTATTCGTTTTCCCTTTTGATATTTTATTATTTTGTGTCAGAATTACACTCGCACCTTGAATTTCATCTTTTGATTCAGAATCCAACACAGTTAAATTAATTGTCACCAAATTTTGTGAAAAACCAGCAAAACATTCAAGAAAAAATATTGTGAAAATTAGAAATCTCATAAATCGCTTTTACTTAATGATTCATAAAATTAATTATTCCATAAAAAATTCTAATTTTAATCATGTCGCTTTCCTTCAATCACCTTAAAAATATGAAAAACGTGTGGGAATAGAGCATCCATGTATTCATTGACTGCATTATTTGAACCTGGTAAACACAAAATCAATGTATTTCCATTCATTCCTGCAAGTCCTCGAGATAAAAAAGCAAGTGGAATTCTTTCCTGACCATAAGCCCTCGAAAACTCCATCAAACCGGGAATTTCTTTTTCAATAAAAGGTTTTACAGCTTCTGGAGTAATGTCTCTTGGTGCTAAACCAGTTCCTCCTGTTAAAATAATTAAATCTGTTTTATTTTCAAGATTTAGCTTGATTTTTGACTGAATTTCGTCCTTTTCATCAAGTGAAATTGAAAAATCATTGATGTTTACGCCAAATTTTTCGAGACGAGCTTGTATTGTTTTGCCTGAAAAATCTTCTTTTTCACCTCTTGAAATGGAATCTGAGCACACAATTATTGCTGCTGACAAATTTTCCTTTACAGCAATAAAATCTGCTTTCCCTCCTCTTTTCTCCTTCAAAAATATGTTCTTGATCTGAATGTTTTTGTCGATAGGTTTCAGCATGTCATACATAGTTAAAGCAACAATCGAAGCTCCGTGCATTGCTTCCACTTCAACACCCGTTTTGTAAATTGTTTGAACTTCAACGGAAATAATTACATCTAAATTATTGATTTCAAAACTTATATGTGTGTATTCGATTGGCAAAGGGTGACAATCAGGAATCAAATCACTTGTTCTTTTCACTCCAAAAAGTCCAGCTGTTTTGGACATTT
>CAZHLZ010000330.1:264-4010 GCA_964532475.1 uncultured Chitinophaga sp. | reverse complement strand
CAATTAATGGGAACATGGATCCATTTGCAAGTGTTTCAATTACCAACCAACGTGGAAGTTCAATTTTGTTTTCATTGGTGGAGAAAAATTCAGATAATTTGGTTTTTGATTTGTCTAAATTGGAGAAAGGAATTTACAATGTAATGTACATTACCAATGAAGAAATTAGAATCAAAAAAGTTGAATTAAAATAAAACTAAAGATTTAAGATTTAGATTCAATTTTATTGACCGCTCATACCCAAAAAACACGCTTTCACAAACTTTAACACTTCTATTACAAAAATCTTTTTTAATCTTGTAACCAAAACTTAATTTTAAGTTATGTTTAACTCAAGATTTTAAAATGATTAAAAAACTATATTTATTCCTTTTTCTTGTGCTTCCTTTTTTCTCATTTAATCAAAAAATGATCATCAAAGGACATGTACAAGATACTACAAATCAACAAGTTGTTCCTTTAAAAAATGCACTTGCAATGCTCGTTCGCATCAAAGATTCCGTTTTGGTTGACTTTCAACGCACGGATGCACAAGGGAACTTTGCCTTTAATTCTCTGAAAATTGACACCTTACAGTTGATTGTTTCACATCCAAAATTCAGTGAAAATTCTTACTACATGTTTGGTTCGGAGGCTAATCATGAGTTTGACGTCAAAAGAATTATCTTGCCGCCTGTAAGTTTAAATCTGAAAGAAGTAGTAATTTACGCCTATAAAGAACCTATTTATTACAAAGGTGACACCTTGGTTTTTGTGGCAGATTCTTTTAATACCAAACCGAATGCAGTTGTTGAAGATTTATTAAAAAAATTACCTGGAGTCAAAGTCAATGCGGATGGAACAGTTGAAGTTCAAGGAAAAGAAATTCAGCAAGTATTAGTGGATGGAGATGAGTTTTTTGGTGCCGATCCAACGATGGCAACAAGAAATTTAGGTGCTAAAGGTGTTGAAACTGTTGAAGTTTACGAGAAAAAAGACGAAAACGCAACCGATGATAGTGAAACCATTCAAGTATTAGATTTAAAACTCAAGGACGAAGCTAAAAAAGGTTATTTCGGAAAAGTTTCAGGAGCAAGCGACTTTGCAATAACCAATGGAAAACCTTTTTACGAAGGTGAACTTTTGGCCAATAAATTCAATAAAAACACCAAAGTTTCTGTCTTTGCTTTAGCGTCAAACACCATGAAATCAAGTTTAGAATGGCGTGATATGTACAAATACGGGATGACTTCCAGAAACTTTTTTGATGAAGAAAATGATACTTGGAATTGGAATTTCAGTAATTCTCAAGGAGATGGAATTCCGAGCACGCTAAAATCTGGTGTTTATTTTAATAGTCAACTTTCTAAAAAAACAGAATTAAACGTGAATTACACCTACAGTAATAGTGGTTTAAACACAAAGGAAACCAATCGTTCTCAATATTTTTTAACTGATACTTCCTATATTACTGATTTTGTGAGTGATGGAGAAGATAGAAACGAAAATCATGAAATAAACTTCAAATTGACTCATAAATTAGATAGTTTAACAACGATCGAATTGGAATCCAACGCAAGTTTAAAATCTTCAAATTCATTAACCACCGACAACACAGATTTTCTATTTGAAGATTTAACGCTTTCAAGAAGAACAAATGTGGTGAATGAAAATGAGGCAAAAGGCTCAAATTCTACTTCAAAATTTACCTTAAGAAAAAACTTCAAAAAAACAGGTCGAAAATTAACTTCGTTTTATCGTTTTGCTCACGATGACAATACCTCTGAAGGAAATTTAAGTATCTTGGACACAAATATTGCATACCCTTCTAGTGATTATTCTGACCAATTAAAAGAGAATAAATCAACTTCTAAATCACATACAGCTTCACTTTCTTACATTGAACCTTTGACAAAGAAAATAAAATTGGAGCTTGAATACGAGTTTTACAACAATGTAAACGATCAATTCCGATACACAACGAATTTCAAAAATGGTTCTTATTCAGAGTTAGATTCTACTTTGTCCAATAGTTTTATCACTAATAAATTGCAACATAGAGCTGGAACACAATTGATTTATGAACACAAAAAACATCGTTTATCAGCTGGAACTAGAGTGCGAAATGTAGTAATTGACAATTCAAATTTGTTTTTCAACACGAGAATTAATCAAAATATCACCAATTATTTGCCAAGAGCGAAATACGTTTACAAAATTTCTCAACACAATCGATTTGTGGTAAATTATAAAACAAATTCCTCACAGCCAACAATTAATCAGTTGCAACCGGTAAATGACAATACGAATCCGAATAGATTGGTAGAAGGTAATCCAGATTTGAGACCAAATTATTCTCATTCTTTTTCAACTTCCTATAATTTTTACAAACCGCTTTCAGGAACGCATTTTTGGTCTTCGGCAAGTTATTCGATTACAAATGATGCATTTGGAAATTCAACAGAATTTGATGCTTTTGGTAGAACAAGAACCAAAACGGTAAATGTGGACGGAAATACTTCTTTCAACTTAAATATGGGTGGAGGTTTTCCAATTCTAAAAAAATTGATTGAAGTCTACCCAAATTTGAATTATTCTAATTGGAATAGTAAAAGTTACATTAATTCTCAAGAAAACATAACCACAAATAATAATTTTGGTGGTGGAGTTGAATTTTCAATAGAAACTGATTCCTTAGAATTTTCATTTGGTGGAGATTATGGATACACTTTACCTTCGAGTACAATTAGTTCAGAATCAATTTTACCATACTCAAGTCAAAGTTACGATGCGCGAGTGATGTGGAAATTAAACAAAGGTTTTTTCTTTGAAACAGATGCGACTTATACCATCAATTCGCAACGAGCAGAAGGATATGATTTAAATTTCTTAATTTGGAATGCTTCCATTTCAAAAAGTTTCTTGAAAAATGAGAATCTATTTGTTGCAATCGAAGCGAATGACATTTTAAATCAAAATATTAGTGCCGATCGTTATGTAAATGCGAACGTAATTACAGATACAAAATCAGTAATTATTGCGCGTTATTTCATGGCAAGAGTGACTTTTAAATTCAATAATAACAAAGTAAAAGAACAAGATGATTTTTTCTAAATTAATATATAGCACAGTTTTCATTCTCATTTCAATCAGTTCATTTTCTCAAATTACTGCTGGGAAAATCACGTATGAACGCAAGACAAATTTGATGAAAAAATTCACCGATGAGCGTTCCAAAAAATGGATTAATGAGAGCAACAAAAATGTGTTAGATGTTTTTGAATTGTATTTCAATGACTCGTTAAGTGTGTATTTACCAGTTGAAGATCCAACACAAAAAGGAATGATGGGAATGGCAACAGTTAAAAATTCTGTGGTACAAAACGTTAATTCTGGAGCTCGTTTGTCAATTTACAATGTTTGGGGAGAATTGGCTTATATTCAAGACTCTACTATCAAAAGAGAATGGAAAATAACGGATAGCAAACGTAAAATCGGAAAGTATAATTGTACAAAAGCGATTTATAAACTGAACGATACCACGCGAATTTATGCTTGGTTTAGTGAAGAAATTATTCCAAGTGTTGGTCCTGAAACTTACCAAGGTTTGCCGGGAGCAATTTTAGGATTGGCAACCGAAGATGGTGGAGTAGTATATTTTGCCAAAAAAGTGGAAATTTTACAACCGGAATTTGAAAAAATCACCCCAAAAGTAGGAAAGAAAACCTACACACAAAAAGCTTTTCAAGATAAAATTCAAGCTGATT
>CAZHLZ010000330.1:0-254 GCA_964532475.1 uncultured Chitinophaga sp. | reverse complement strand
GATAAACCTTGGGGGAAAGGTTTGGTTACAGAGTTGTTTATGTGGTAGGAAGAAATATTATAAAAAATACATAAAACTACTTTTTATTGCTGCAATTACATTTTTTGGAATGTCTAAATTTTGAGCAAGATCGCTCCATGATTTACTAGCTTCTTGCACTTCCCGAATTATACCTTTTGGGTTTTTGATGGAAAATTCATCTGCAATCTTTAATAAGTCTTTAAGTTGTATTTCTGTTCTTTTGTTATTAATTG
>CAZHLZ010000329.1:0-4013 GCA_964532475.1 uncultured Chitinophaga sp. | reverse complement strand
TGCTGTATCTAATGTTTGGTATTAATTAGGGGGAAAGTCACCGACATGCATTAAGAATTAAGTTCTAATACCCTCATTTACGGACAAAAACTTGTGTTCGCATTTCCCAACATTGATGGATTTGTTCGTGAAAATGGAAAGGCTTTTCCAGGGATGCGTTTAAAAGTGAAAAATTCTGCTGGGGAAGTTGTTTTTTCGGAAGAAGATATGTACAAAGATTATTCGTCAGGAATAAAAGAGGATCCAATGACTTTATTTGCTAAAATAACCTTAGGGAATCCAATTTATTCTGACGATACTTATTCCATTGAGGTTTTTATCTGGGATAAAAAGTCAAAGGCAACTTTTGAGGCTAAAATGGAAATTGATCTTGTTTCAAACGAGGCAATTTCTCGAGTTTCAGATGGCATCGAAGCGGGTGAAATTTATTTATTTTCTGAAAACCAAAAACGAGTTATTTCTGACAATGAAATTTCTGAAAAAGAGAAAGTTTATTTGTTTGTTGAGGAAATCAGTGGTTTTGAAGAATTTGAGGGCTTAGTTTATCCAGGTTTTTCTGTTAAGATTACAGATGCAAACAATAATGTATTATTAGATAATCCTGATTTATATGCCGAATATGGGGAGGGTGTCGATGCGATTGAGTTTCAAAAGGAGATTTTCATGAATTTTAATGTATATGGAAAGGACTTAAAAAGTCCAGTGAAGATTGAAGCTGTATTGTGGGACAAAGAAGGAGAAGGAGTACTTGAAATCAATACAGTTTGCACGGTTAAAGGAAAATAAGAAGTTTTGCTATTTAATAAAGTAACAATAGTCATTTTTGAGTGATTTTAGAAAGAAAAAAAGTAGTTTTTATTGGATTGGTTTGGCCAGAATCAAAATCGTCGGCTGCAGGTTCAAGAATAATGCAACTTCTTAGTTTATTTGAGAAGAATAATTTTGAAGTTTATTTTTTATCGAGTGCTCAGAAATCAGATTATTCTGATGATTTATCCCAGTTCCAATGCTTTCAAATTGAATTAAACTCAAATTCGTTCGAAGAATTACTTGCTGAAATTGCACCTGAAATAATTGTTTTTGATCGTTTTGTAACGGAAGAACAATTTTCTTGGAGAATTAAAAAACAGCTGCCAAATGTTCTTACAATTTTGGATACAGAAGACTTGCATTTTCTGCGATTCGCTAGAGAAAAAGCGATTAAAGAATCTAGAATTCTTACGGATCATGATTTATATAGTGAGTACGCGAAAAGAGAAATTGCTAGTATTTTACGTTGTGATTTAAGTCTGATTATCAGTCAATTTGAAATTAATTTGTTGCAAGAAAAGTTTGCAATTTCTGCTAGTCAGTTGCAGTATTTGCCATTTTTAATGGATGATTTTTCCAATTCAAACCCAAGTTTTTCTGAACGTAAAGATGTTTTTTTTATTGGAAATTTTCATCACGAACCAAACCTTGATGCAGCAATGTATTTGAAATCCATTATTTGGCCGATGGTTAGAAAGTTAAATAATAAAATTTCTATTTCAATTTATGGTGCTTACATGCCTTCAAAAATTTTGCAATTGCATAATGAAAAAGAAAAGTTTTTTGTCAAGGGACGAATAGAAGATGCTTCTTTTGCATTCAAAACGCATAAAGTATTACTTGCACCCTTGCGATTTGGTGCCGGCCAAAAAGGGAAGTTATTGGAATCCATGATTTACGGTGTCCCTTCAATAACAAGTAGTATCGGTGCTGAAGGGATGAATTTTGGCTTACCTTGGAACGGTTGTGTAACTGATAATCCTCAGGAAATTGCTAATTCATTCGTAAGGATTATTGAAAATCAAGAAGAATGGGAATTAGCGGTCGAAAACGGATATGAAATTGTAAATACATTTTTTAAAAGATCCATACATGAGGTAAATTTTATGCAAAAATTAGAAGAAATTGGAAATAACTTAATTAAACACCGTCAATCTAATTTTTTTGGACAAATTCTCAATCACAATAGTGTCAACGCTGTAAAATTCATGTCGAAATGGATAGAGGAGAAAAATAAGAACAAAAAAAATGAAGAACTCTAAAAAAATAGAATTTTTTATAAAAATTGCCAAATTGCTTCAAGCAAATGGTTATCCAACACATAAATTGGAGGATTTAATCGAAGATTTATGTACTTTTTTGCAAATTGAAGCTGAAGTGTTTTCAAGTTCAGGTTCAATTTTTATTAGTTTTAAGGAGGAAGAACAATATTATTCTCGATTAATTAAGGTTAAAAATTCTGATCTTAATCTGCACAATATTGATTCCTTGGAAGCAATTATTTATGAAGTGAAACGTCAGAAAATCACGATTGAAGAAGCGCTTTCAAAAACAAATGAAATAGAAAAACAATCATTTTCTTATAAAAATTGGATCAGCACCTTGTTTTTTGCTATTTCTACAGGAAGTGCTGCCGTTGTTTTTGGTGGTGGCTTAATAGAGTTTATTTGTTCATTTCTTATCGGTGTTTTTATTGGGGCATTATTTACCTTGACTGCTTATTTTAAGCGAATTTCAAAAATCACAGTGGTAATTGCTGCAATATTTGCTCTGATAATTTCAACCATTTTTTCTATGGTTTTTGTTGATTTCAAACAAGAAATAGCTACCATTTGCGGATTAATTATTCTAATCCCTGGATTTTCTTTCACTATATCAATTACAGAGATTGTAAACAATCATTTTGTTGCAGGATTGAGCCGTTTAACTTCGTCTTTTATTACATTTGTGATGATTGCAATAGGCTTGTATATTGGTTCTGAAATTTCGAAACAATTTGTTTTTTCCATAGAAAAAATATCTTTTACTTTTAATCCTTTTTGGTTAAAGTGGATTTCATTGGTATTAGTTCCGATGGGTTTTTTAGTTCTTTTCAAAGCGAAAATTAAAGATTTTATTTGGATTGCAATCGCTTGCTGGAGTTCCTATTTTTTGTTTGTGTTTTTTACATTATACTTGAATCAGGCATTTTCTGTTTTTTTATCTGCATTTTTACTTGGTTTGTTAAGCAATATTTTTGCCGTTTGGAAACAACGCAATTCATCATTAATGTTGGTTCCTGGAATGATTTTATTAGTGCCAGGTTCTTTAGGTTTTTTCAGTGTTTCCCATTTATTGGAAAGCAATATTTTACTTGGAATAGAAACATCTATTACGATGTTGAGTATTTCTATGGCACTTGTTTTTGGAATTATTTTTTCAAATATTGTGGTAAATGTGGAACAAATTAAGATAAAAAAATAACAAAAAATTAAATTCTTTGTTAATCTAATAGATTAATTTTACAAAAAACAATTTATATGAAAAGAATAGGAATATTAGCAATGCTAGTTTTAGCTATTTCGTTAGCTTTTACAATCACAAATTTATGGAAAGTTGTAAATCCAGATGAAATAATTGTCAATTTCACCTTGGATGGAGAAGACGTTACGGGTACAATTAAAGGAGTAGATGCACAGATTGATTTAGACAGAAATGACATCAGCAAATCAAGTATTTTGGCAAGCGTTGACGTTAAAAACTTAAGCACTGGAGACAGTAAGCGAGATGAGCATTTGATGTCTAGCGATTTTTTTGATGCAGCAAAGTATCCGAAAATTACTTTTAAGTCAAATTCGATCAAAAAATCGAAAAAAGGATACATCGCAGTCGGCAAATTAACGATGAAGGATAAGACTTTGGATGTGAAAGTTCCTTTCCAATTTGATGTGGATGACAATGATGGAGCAACATTTTCAGGAGAAATGAAGGTCTATCCGCAACTTTTTGGAGTAACTTCAGGAGAAAAAGGAAAAGGTGGAACTGTCTCAATATCAGTCATTATTCCATTAGTGAAATAAAAAAATACATTTTTTTCAATTTTTTTTCATTTTTTTCATTGTTTATTTAAAAAATGTACATATATTTGCACCCACAAATAAGGCTGGTGCCTTAGCTCAGTTGGTAGAGCAAAGGACTGAAAATCCTTGTGTCCCTGGTTCGAT
>CAZHLZ010000328.1:0-4018 GCA_964532475.1 uncultured Chitinophaga sp. | reverse complement strand
AAGGCATTGTTAAAAAATTGATGTAAATTTGCTTGGAAAAGGCAAAATCTTCGAACTATCAACAAGTTTATTTGTAATCTTTACCAGAACTCGCAACCGCAGTTGGAATGTACGAAAGCGCAGGTTTTAAACACATCCCCGAAAGAATGGGAGATTCTGGTCACTTTGCCTGCGATATTTTGATGTTGAAAGAGTTCTAAAACTCCGCTTAATAGATTTTTTTAAATCACAAATTCATTCAATTTTATAGTCGAAGTTTTTCAATTGTTTACTTGAAAAAGTAGAGTGTTTTTAATTCTTTTTCTTATGTTTGTAATTCATGACAGAGATAAAAAACCTTTTATTGCATTATACAAAGTCTTCCGAATTACTTCCGGAAAATTTAATGCTTGCTAAAAAGGCAGCTTTATTAGAATTAAAGTTTAGTAAAGAAGATTTTATTATTGTAAATGATAAAAAATATTCTAAAGAAGAATTAATACAACTATTTGATTATTACCAAGATCCTTTAAAAATTGGACTTTTTGAGACGCTTGAGAATTTATTCGATAAGGAAGAATTAGAAAATCCTCAAAGCATCATATCGTTTTCTAGTTATAAAGATGACTTTTATGAGTTAGAAAATAGTTTTCAAGTTCAAGAATACATTTCACACAACTATTTTACAAATTTTTTTAAAGCGCAAAAACGTTGTTTAAAATCAAATACTAATCAAAAATATGAGCAATTAAGAAAACAAATTTCTTACCTCTTTTATTTTAAACCAAGTGATCAGGATAAGGTGAAATCCTATTTTAGAAACTACTTTTTAGCCGAATTTGAGTCAATGCGAGCTCGGAAATTCATATTAGATTCTAATGCTGATTATAAGAATCACTTTTTGTTTTCTATTGACTTTATTCAGTTTTGTGGTGATATTGGTAACGATGATCAGGATTTCTTACATGAAGTTTTAGATGTTACCCATGATTTCTACAATACTTTTTTGAAAATGCAGTATTTAATGGTAAATGCTTTAAAAGAACACAAAAAACTTAATCATTCTATTGAAAACCAATTAAATTTGGACTCGAATATTGCTCTTCTTGACACCAAAGGTTCCCCAAAAGCAAGAAAAGATTTTGCGTGGAAATATTTATTTTATGTTGGAATATTACTTCTTTTCATTTTGAGAAATGCAAAAATGTGTCAAGATGGACCAAATAACTTTAACAGAATAAATATTCCAAACCTAGACTTTAAGCCCATTGTTTATCCGTCAAATTCTTACGATTCCATTTTTAGTGACACAATTCTAAAGGCTCCAAAAATCAAAATTCCTAAACCTACTTTGAAAATGGATTCAATTGCTAGTAAAAAACAAATAATTCAAGAGCATATTATGGAAAGTCAAAAAGCGAAAAGAAAATATGATTCCTTGAAGGTTTTAATGGATAGCACCAGGAAATAAGTTTTCGTTTAATATTAAAAAGTAATGTTCAACATGATAACTTTTTCCTCGAAAATTAACTCTGCATTTGAGCCATGGCTGATATAAAATCAATTTTATTTTTCTTTACAAAATCAACAGTTTTGAGTTTGGAAAACTTGTCTTTGGCAAGAAAATCGGCCTTACTTGAATTGAAATTTAGTAAAGATTCATTTTTAAGCATCGAAGGGAAAAACTATTCAAAAGATGATTTGGTAAAGCTTTTTGATTATTACGAAGATGAAAAAAATCGATTAATATTTCTTGAATTAGAAAACTTACCAGATATTGAAATTATTCAAAATTTGAACTTGATAGGTCGATTTTCACAGATTCCACTCGATTTTGAGCAAAATGTCAATTATCGTCAAATCGTTGAATTCGTGAGTTTGAATTATGGTGAACAATTCTTTAAAAAAGTAGTTGAGTTTTACAAATCTAAAAGTGATTACAATTTGAGAAAAATCATTTATTTGTTCTCGTTTCTGCCCTATTTCACACAAACATTTCAGAATAAAATAAAAATTCATTTAAAAAATGCCATCCTTTCAGAAATAAGCACCATTCAGTTAGGTGGCAAAAAACTTCCTTCTAAATACACCTATCAGGATTTGTTCTTGTTTAAAATAAATTTCGTTCAAATTTGTGGACTTGTAGGAAATGACGATGAGGAATTTATTTCTTTTGTTTTAAATACCACGATTGATATCTATAACAATTACAAGAAAAAACCAGAGTTACTCGTAACAAGTATGAGGGCACATAAAAAGTTAAATCACAATTACGATAATCAACTTGTGATTGATGAAAATATTAGAATTTTTGAAAAAATCGACAAAGATTATGAAGGTTATAATCCATTAAAGTTGATATTATATATCCTAATATTCTTTGGAACTTTCTTTTTTAGAATTCCAAAATCTTGCAGCGATAGTAGACAATCAACTCCAAATTACAACAATTATTCCTATCCAAACATTTTAGATAAGCAGTCGAATCAGGATTCAATCATTACTTTACAAAATGGAAAAAAGCTAAATTTTGAGGCAATTCGCAGAAAACTAAATAATAAAATGGAACAAAATCAAAAACTTGATTCGCTAAAACTCGGATATTAAATTCCTTTTTAACTCAAACCTGTGCCCTTCATGTCGATGTCCTTTTTATCGAAATGTATTTTGTATTTCTCTTCTAAATTCTCGTATAATACATGAATTATTGGGATTATTTCTTGAACTGAAGGATTACCTCGCTCCAAAATTTTATCACCCAATTCGAATGATTTTTTCACTTTCTTAACATCTTTAAAGGCTCCCAAATCATAGAATTTATAGTTGGTGTAAACGCGAATGTAGAATTCAATTGAATTTCGATTATATTGCCACATTAAGTCATCCATTTGCTTATTCATAGAACGTAAAAACCCAACATTATTACTGTAGATCGCTTCTTGTTCTCCCTTGATTAAATCTCGATATTTTTGCTTTAATGTCTCAGGAAAATCAGGTTTTGATTCCATAACGTACTCAAATTCCTTTTTACTTTCGATGTATTCTTGTTGAATATGAAATAGTTTATCTTTTTGTACAATTTTGTCATATTTCACTGAGATTTGTCTTTTTAACTCCTCTAAGTGATATTTTGTATCGTTGCCAAGCTCAGATTTTTCATTTCCAATGGCTTCTACAACATAAGATATTTCATCTTTTAACTTTTGTAGTTCTGAGGCAGATTCGTATTTTTCATCTTCAAGGTAATTGGATAAATCCTTGGAAATATGATGATTAAGCAAAGATATTTCTTCTCTCAATTTAGGCAGAAAAATACTTTTTTTTGTTGGACTAAACACATCAGAAACTTCAAAATCAATCAAAGAAATATATACATTTATTTTAATGTCCCTCGACTCACTTACTTCAAGTCTGATTTCAACATCGCTGTCTTTGATCAGGTTCTGACCTATATCCTTTGGGGAAACAGAAATACAACCAATTACCTGATTTGAACTTGGTTTGGCAAACTTATCTCCTTCCAAAATATTAATAACCAAAGATTCAGAACTACTTTCTAAGATGTTTCTTGACAAAGTTTTATAAATCGTTTTCGATAAGGGGAGAATTGAGTTTTTGCTAAAAACGAGTTCCAATTTAGTTTCTTTCTCATAAATGTCATCAATTTCAATGCAGATATCATGAGGAAGCGGTTGACCATCAATTATATACATCCCATGATTAATTGAAATGATTGAAGCTTCCTTATCAACTAAATTTCCATCCAAATCATAAATTTCAACATGAAACACATTCAAATTTGATTTTTTAAGTGGTAAAATGATTTTTTCTTCAGTCTGAAGGATTTTTTTCCCACTATCAAAAGCCAAATCTTTTCTAACTATTCGGTAGTAAAACTGATTTTCCTTGGCATTCGATTTTAAGATCAATAAAGTATCATCTTCTTTGGTTTGATTTTCATAAAGTGCTGTCAACTGAATCTCACTTTTTAGTGCATTTGATTCTTTAGATTCAGAATTACTTTTTGCATCTAATTTTG
>CAZHLZ010000327.1:0-4097 GCA_964532475.1 uncultured Chitinophaga sp. | reverse complement strand
ATCATTGAACAATACGGTAGCAGTAATTGAAGGATATTTAGGAATCAAAAGCTCTTTTGTGCGTACGCCAAAGTTCAACATTGCAAATAAAAGCGAATTTAAAGGAAACAAATACGATAAGAAAAAAATATCTTTACTTACAATCGGTGAAGGGATTTTGATGTTATTGTTTGGTTTTACTGCCATTAACCGAATTATTTACGGAGATTTAGGTATGGCGCCTTTTCACCTAATGTTAGCAACAGGTTATGGATTGGTATTTTTCTATTCAATTGCTGAATTAAAAACTCCAAAGCAATAAAATAAAAATATGAAAATTTTTAAAAATGGAATTCCTTTTAATTTGGTTTCCATTTTTTTTTGCCTCTCAATTTTTATTCAATCTTACTTTGTTGAGAGAACGTCCAGCTACGATTTATTGTTTTTTTGGATCATTGATTTCATTTCTTTTTATCTGATTTTATTCAAATGCAAGGCTGATTTCAATCAAAAGTTTAATCTACTTGTTCTTTTACATGTAATTCCATTTTTTGCCTTACCACAACTAAGTAACGATTATTATCGATTTTTATGGGACGGTGAACTAATCCATGCAGGAATCAATCCTTTTGATTTTAAGCCAAATGAGTTAATTTATAAAGAACTTTTCCAAAAGGAATACTATTCAAATTTATTTCATGGAATGGGAGCACTATCACAAGAAAATTATTCCTGTTATCCCGTTTTTAATCAATTTTATTTTGCAATTGCTACGTTTTTTTCTGATTCTATTTTTTTAAACACAATTATACTTCGAGTGTTGATTCTTGCCACTTTGTATCTAGGATTTTATTTCCTCAAAAAAATTCTTGTCACAATGCAGTTGGAAACATCCAAGTTATTTTTGTTTTTTATGAATCCGCTTCTGATCATTGAGGTAAGCCAAAATTTACATTTCGAAGGAGTGATGCTAAGTTTTTTCATTGTTGGGATCTATTTCCTTACAAGAGAAAAAAATGCAAAAAACCTGCTTCTTGCTGCTTTATTTTTAAGTTTTTCGATTCAAATCAAATTGATTCCACTCATTTTATTGCCATTTTTATTAAGGTATCTTGGCTGGAAGTTTTCAATCCTAACTTGGGTACTTTCGATTACATTCACCATTCTATTTTCACTAATTCTCATTTACCCGAGTAATTTTGTCAATTTTTGGACAAGTATTCTCCTTTATTTCAGACAGTTTGAATTCAATTCCTGCATTTTATATTGGTACATACAGTATGGAAAATCGGTCTATGGCTACAATCGAATTCAAACTTACGGTCCATATTTAGGGAGAATTGCAACTCATGTTGTTTTGGCTTTCGCTTGGTTTGGAGGATCTTTTAGCCTGGAAAAAATGTTTACACGAATGCTTTTTGCAATTCTTATTTACTTTTTGCTTTCAAGCACTGTTCATCCGTGGTACATCTTGACACCCTTATTACTAAGTGTTTTTACAAACTATAAATTTATGCTTGTGTGGACATTTTTGATTGGAATCACTTACTTATCCTATTCAGAAATTTCAAATTCAAACTTAAGAATACTTATATTTGCTGAATATTTCCTTGTATTAATATTTATGTCAATTGAAATTGTCAAAAATAATTTTACAAGTTTAAAACGAATTAGAAAATGAAAATAATATTTATGGGAACTCCAGATTTCGCTGTCGGAATTTTGGATGAACTTCTTTTACAAAAATTCAATGTGGTGGCAGTCGTTACTGTAGCAGACAAACCTGCTGGAAGAGGCTTGAAAATCACGGAAAGTCCAGTTAAACAAGCTGCAATAAGACACAATTTACCTACTTTACAGCCTACAAACTTAAAGGATGAGCTTTTTATTTCTGAACTTAAATCTTTTGAGGCCGATTTATTTGTTGTTGTTGCATTTAGAATGCTTCCAGAAATAGTTTGGAACATGCCCCCAAAAGGAACAATCAATTTGCATGCTTCTTTGTTGCCAAATTACAGGGGTGCTGCACCAATCAATTGGGCGATTATCAATGGTGAAACCAAAACTGGAGTAACGACATTTTTCATTGAACAGGAAATTGATACAGGCTTAATCATTGAGCGAGAGGAGATTTTGATTGAAGAAAATGAAACAGCTGGTGAATTACATGATAAACTTCTTGCCTTGGGCAGGAAATTAGTGGCTCAAAGTGTTACAAAAATTGATGATGGAACTGTAAAACGTATTCCTCAGGCCGAACTAATTGATGAAAATGGCATTTTGCCTGCTCCAAAAATATTCAAAGGAATGTGCCAAGTTGATTGGTCTCAAGATGTAAAAACGATTCATAATTTCTGCAGAGGATTATCGCCTTATCCAACAGCTTGGACAACAATTAAGCACAAAGAAACGGGTGAAATTAAATCGATGAAGATTTTTATGACAGAAAAAACAGAAATAAAAACAGAAATTGGATTAAAATCAGACAAAACAAGTATTTATTTTCCTTGCTCAGATTATTATTTAAAAATTACAGAATTACAAATTGAAGGAAAACGAAGAATGACTGCTCAAGAATTTTCATTGGGACATGATTTAACAAAATTTGAGCTTGTCAAGGTGTAAAAATATTGGTGTAAATGTTGTGAAAATCCTTTGTTTTGTTGATTTTTCGTGAAATTACCTGAAAATTTATTAAACTGATAATTTCGAGCAAAACAGCAGCTAACCACTTGTAAATAAGTGTTTTATACTATTTGTACGCTAGGAATCATTATTAACATTTTAGGACATTTATCAACAAAATTCATTTTTTTTTCGATAAAGTCGCATTCTACTTGGATTTTAGCATATATTTGTCGCATTAATTTAAAATTTTAAAACCATAACTATGAACAAAGCAGAATTAATTGATGCAATTGCATCAGAGTCTGGATTGACTAAAGCAGATGCTAAAAAAGCATTAGAAGGATTTGTTACAGCTACATCTGGAGCATTGAAAGCAGGAGATAAAATCGCGTTAGTAGGTTTTGGATCTTTTTCAGTATCTAAAAGAGAAGCTAGAACTGGTCGTAATCCTCAAACAGGTAAAGAAATTAAAATCGCAGCTAAAAATGTGGTTCGTTTCAAAGCTGGTGCTGATTTAACTGACAAAGTTAACTAATCACTGCTTAACTCATTGTTAAAAAGGTGTTCGTCGTTTGATGAGCGCCTTTTTTTGTGCAACCATAAAGTTAAAAAAAATAAAACCTGAAACACTGATTATTTACAGGTCTTTAAAAACAAATCAAAGTATATTAAGTAGAAATAGATTAGGAAACCGTAGCTAAAATCCAAGCATTTAAAATAGCTCCCAATTCCTCTTTTCGACTTTCAATTTCTTCCAATGAGTTGAAAGTAATTACAGCACGATCATTCTCTTTCCACTGCAACAGTTTACTCGTAGAATCGATTAATCTTTCTTGTTGCTCTTGTTTTTTCACACCACGATGTAAAATCAATTGACAATTATTTTTTGGTGGTTGAATGCGCATGGTAAAACGATCTTCTCCAGAAAAATGATAATTTGGAGCATTCCACTTGATATTTTCAGATAAATTTTCATTCGTCTCCAAAATGATATTACGCAGTAAATCAATTTCTTCTCGAAAAGGATGATTCAGTTCATCTAAAAAAATGCTTACTTCCTTATTTGTTGTCATAATCGTATTTTGCGATTAAAAATAACTATTTTAAGTGAAATTAAGTCTTTTTATTCTTTATTTTGCCAGAAAGGCGATAATTTTCTTGAAAACCAATTCAAAACAAAAAAAATCATTAAGTTTGAACTGAATTATGACAGCAAGCAAAAATTTCCCTACAGCATTCGAAAATCGCGTTAAAAACGATCCTTTTTTAGGAGAAAAGCTTCTTTCTGCACTAAATTTGGATGCTCCAATTAGTATTCGATATAATAAATCGAAAATTACAGGAGATTTTTTGTCCCAAGACTCTGAATCAAAAGTGGCAATTCCTTGGACAGAGACTGCATTCTACCTCAAAGAACGTCCAATTTTTACCTTGGATCCTTTATTTCATGCAGGAGTTTATTATCCGCAGGAAGCAGGTTCGATGATGCT
>CAZHLZ010000326.1:928-4122 GCA_964532475.1 uncultured Chitinophaga sp. | reverse complement strand
AAAGAAATATTTCAATACTTATTGAAAAGTACAACTACACTAATTGAAGGGAAAAAAAATATTTTTTGTCCATTTCGCTATTTTTTTAAGGTTGAAAGAAAAGAAGAATATAATAAAAATTTTCTTCGTTATTATTTTGATTTTTATATGCAATCAAAAATCTATGAAGGAGGTAGTTTTAATAAAATATTAATACCATTTTTTGAAGAAATTGATAAAGCTATTTTGCCCATTGAAATATATTTAGAAAATTTTGACAATATTGATTTTTTAAATATGGATGAACAAAAAGATATAGTTGAAAAATTTAATTTTGAATATTATTTTGAAAGAAATGAAAAAAAATTAAATTTTCTAACAAATGAGATTATTAGAAATTATAAATTAATTATGAATTGGATTATTAAAAAAGGAATTAACATAGCAAGTTGTCTGCCTGAAAAAAATAATAACAATATAGAAATAGATAAAAATGAGTTTTACAAAATTGAAAATAAATATGAAAATATTTATAATAATATTGCAATAAATTTTGCTGGTTTTGCTTATAGATCAGAGTTCTTGGATAGAAGAAGTGCTGAAGTTTGCAAAGCAATAGAAGAAAGGTTTTTGCAAAGATTTAACTTGATCCTCAATTTAAAAACTGATGAAACTAGTATTTGTTATTATAAATCCAACATTTCTAAAAATAATGAATATTTAGAACTAAAAAACACATGTTTTGCGATTGATAAAACAGGAGAGGGAATACTCATGAACTTTATATCCACTAAGCAGAATGACAACAAATTTTCAATGAATGAAAAAGGAGATCGAATAGGTGTAGATAATGTCCCATTAATTGTCCCTTTTTATTCTTTATTAAAACTTAACAATTATGATTACAAAACACTTCTAGAATCTGTTGCATTTCGTTTGCTTGATTTTGATATTCTAGAAATTTGTGCAGACTGCATAAAAATACAATTAACAAAAATTGAGTTAATAAAAAATTTAAATTTAGTAGGAACAAGAAAAGGCAAATTTGAATTTGTTATAGATCAAGGATTGATTAAAAGTTCATTTGAATTAAATGTCTTGCCTTTATTTTGGACAAACAAAATTAATGAGGGCAAATTTTTCGGTTTTCAATATTTTAATCTTACAATTTTAAAAGAAATTATTTTTTATCAAATATCTTACGAGCAAGTTGAAATGTACTATTATCAAGAATTGTTGGAAAATGTGCCATTAAAAAATTTCGTATACCCCTTTTTAAAGGATTCTAGTAATATCGCATTTGATTTAGAAAAAGTTTACGATGTGAGTGAAGTACATAGAATATGCAACACGCTGATAGATGAGCTAAAACTTGATTTTTATGAAGCATTATTGGTTAATTACAAATATTTCTTTGAGAACTGTAATGACTTAAAAATGATAAGTCTGTTAATTAAACGAGATAAAAGGTTTTACACTGAATTATCTGCTGATTTAAAGAAAAACATTGATCTGGCAAAGGAGTTTGTGTTACTTGATCGTGAAAATTTTAATCTAATACCAGAAAACTTAAAAGTTAATAAAGAGCTACTTAAAAATATTTTATTTTCTAATCCTTCATTTTATACTTTTCTAAAAAATAATTATCTGAATATTATTGAATCTCATGAAGGTTATTTTATTGAGGAAAATGAAAATATTATTCAATATGTAAACAATCCTATGCAGATGGATGTGATTATTGAAAAAATCAGCTTAAATCATAATTTAATTCGATTATGTCATAAAGATTTTCTTGGAAATAATATTTTTATGAAAGAATTAATTTCCCGAAGCCCATATTTTTTTGAATATTGTGATAAATCATTATTGAATAATATAGAATTTATAAAGTCAATTGTTACTGTTGATATTTATTACTTATGTAAAAAGCAGTTTGAAAAAGCAGCTATTACAAATGATGATGTAATATCACTCTTAAATGTTAAATCATTAGAGTTTTTAATAAATAAGAAGAAAGTTACTTTCGTAGACATAATGCCTTCAATTAGGCAAAACCCTTCTAAGGTAAAATACTTGCTCGAAAAAGGAATTATTGAAGTTAGGGAATTAAAAGGCTTGTTGGCAGAACTTGAAATTAATGATGATGCTATTTTAGAATATTTATTTTCTTTTAACAAACTTCAGTTCGTTTCAATATTAGTCTCAGAACCAAATATTGAAAAAATTATTAAAAACCAGTTTTATCTAAAATTAATAAATGAGGTGATACCCAAAAGTGAATCAATTGAAATAAAAAGTAGTTCTTTAATCAAAACGGAACTTGATGAGGAATCTTTTTTTAGGTATTTTGAGATTTTTTTCGCTGAATTTTTAGAGTCAAAAAAAGTTAATTTTGTATTAAATTCTATTTTAGACAGACAAAAAGCAGGGGTTTTGAATCCCAATATTACAATTAATTTTGATGTAGAAAACTCTAACATTTCTCTTTCTTTCTATTTTAAAAGGGCAATTGATGGATTTATTACATTAGATGACAAGGAGATTGATTATCTTAATAGATCGATGGGTGATGTGTTGTTATTGATTTTTCATTTTGAAATAAATAACACACAAATTCATGAAAATAAAGTTAACTATCAAATTATTTTAGTCAAAAATGATTCATTAGCTAAAGGGACAATATCAAAAAGTGGAGCTTTTAGCAAAATAGATACGCAGTTGATAAGGTAAAAATTAAAAATAATGATTTTCTATGAAAAAATTGGATCTTGTTTTAAAAAGTGCGTAAGATGAAAATACATTCTTGCAAATGATTTTTTTTCTAGTTGCGTTTTCTAAATGCTTTTGTGGTTTTCAATTAGTTTTTTCATCTTCTCTAAAAAATCATGCGTAAAGAAGTGCTTATCATTATTGTCAGATAAAAATAATATCCTACCAATTTCAATTAGCTCATCATCTTTAACTGCACTAATTTCTTTATTGAAATCAATTTTTATCCCTCTCCTGGATAATTCAGCGTCTAACTGATTGCCTAAAAAACATTTATTATTTTCTATATCAACGCCTGTTCTTTTTAATAATTCTTTTAGGGTCATTTTAATTGTTTTTTAATCGTATTTTTTTACTAGCAAATTTAATGCTTTTTGATAATGTAAAAAAGACTTTAGTAAAATTATTAATTAGTTTGATTAGTAATTAATTTTTGTTTTATT
>CAZHLZ010000326.1:0-918 GCA_964532475.1 uncultured Chitinophaga sp. | reverse complement strand
GTCATGATTTTGGATTGAATTTACTATATTTAGCGATTAATTTACAATATATTGAATTATTTTCTCAATATATTAAAATTAATGAAAAATTGTACTAACCATACCAAGTGATTTTAATTTATGAGTAATAACAATGGAAATGGCTCCCGTTGGTGGGAGTTTAATTTGGTAAGGTATTTTTTGGGTACCTTAGTTGGTTCATTTATTGTTTATCTGTTATTCAATAGTTTTGTAGATGGATTAGAAGGTAAATTTAAATATACACAACTACTTTTATGCGAGTTTCAAAATATTAATGAAAAATACAATCAATTATTTTTTTTAGGTGCTGGATTTATTTTTTGTTATTTTTCTAGTGCTCCAATTTTAGTTTTTCATTCTTCGAGGTTTATTTTGAAAAATAATACAAAAAAAATCAAAATGTGGTTTTTAATTTTAGTAGGATTAATGATTACTTTAATTTTTTTATTCTTATGGTTTTCCAAAATTAGAATTGAATGCAAAATTTTAATTGTATTATCCACTTTTTTTGTTATTCAACTACTAATTTTAATTCCAAGTTTTCATAAAAAAACTATTTTTACATACAGAAGATTGACAAGAAATAGAGAAAGTACAAGCTCTACACTTAATAATAATCCAAATGGAAGAAACACTTATGTAGAATCTTACAAACATTTGCGGGAACATGGAAATGCTTTTTTTATAGTGATACTTGAAATTATTCTTGGTTTGATGCTTTACCAAATAAAAACACCAGAATTAATGATTATTTGCCTATTAATTTGGATTTTCCCAGGTGCTTTAATTTGGTTTTTTGGAAATTATTTAGAATCTGACTTAACTTAAATACATGAAATATTTACATATAATAATCTGTAGCTTTTTTGCACTTTCAAATTGTTTTTCTCAAACTAT
>CAZHLZ010000325.1:0-4123 GCA_964532475.1 uncultured Chitinophaga sp. | reverse complement strand
AAGGTAGAGTAGAACTTGAGCCAGGAAAAAGAATGGCCGTTTTAAGCCAAAATCACTTTGCATTTGATGAAGTGGAAGTCTTAAAAACGGTTTTAATGGGGCACAAAAGATTGTACGAAATCATGGTCGAAAAAGATGCTCTTTATATGAAAGAGGATTTTTCTGAAGCAGACGGAATGAAAGCTTCCGAATTGGAAAGTGAATTTGCTGACATGGAAGGCTGGAATGCTGAAACAGATGCTGCGAGTTTGTTGAGCAACCTTGGAATCGATGAGTCAAAACATTACTTATTGATGTCGGAATTATCCAATGACTTAAAAGTACGTGTATTGATTGCTCAAGCTTTATTTGGTAATCCAGATGTGTTGATTTTAGATGAGCCAACGAATGACTTAGATTTAAAAACTGTTGGTTGGTTGGAAGATTTCTTATTAGATTTTAAAAATACAGTAATTGTTGTATCTCACGATAGACACTTTTTAGATACGGTTTGTACACATATTTGTGACATCGATTATTCAAAAATTAACTTATTTACAGGTAATTATAGTTTTTGGTATCAATCATCACAATTAGCTTCCAGACAGCGAGCTGACAAGAATAAAAAAGCGGAAGAAAAGAAAAAGGAATTGCAAGATTTTATTTCTCGTTTCTCTGCAAATGCTTCTAAATCGAAACAAGCAACAAGTAGAAGGAAATTAATTGAAAAATTAGATTTAGCTGAAATTCAACCGTCTTCAAGAAGATATCCTGGAATCAATTTTATGTCTGAAAGAGACGCAGGAAACCAAATTTTGACTGTAAGCAACTTAAGCAAAAAGTTTGATGGAGAATTTTTGTTCAAAGACTTAAATTTCACACTGAATAAAGGCGATAAAGTTGCCATTGTTTCCAAAAACTCGGTTGCAATCACTGCCTTGTTTGAAATTTTGTCAGGGAATGATTCTGCGGATACGGGTGAATTTACTTATGGTACAACCATTACAACTGCCTATTTGCCGAATGATAACCACCATTTTTTCGCTGACGATATTTCTTTAATAGACTGGTTGAGACAATACGCTCAAACGGATGAAGAACGCGAGGAAGTAAGTATTCGTGGGTTTTTAGGAAGAATGTTGTTCTCAGGAGAAGAAGCCTTAAAAAGTGCAAAAGTTTTGTCTGGAGGTGAAAAAGTTCGTTGCATGTTGTCCAAAATGATGTTAGCAAAAGCAAATGTCTTATTGATGGATGAACCAACGAATCACTTGGATTTGGAGTCGATTACAGCTTTAAATAACGGAATGAATGACTTTAATGGAACAATCATTTTTACTTCTCATGACCACGAGTTGGTGAATACGGTTGCAAATAGAATCATTGAAATTACACCAACAGGATTTATTGACAAAATGATGCCTTATGACGATTATTTAGTCGACGCGAAAATTGCTCAATTGCAGACAGAATTGTACGTCTAAGTGAAGACAAAATCCTTTTTATTAAGACATAGATTTATTTCCTTTTTGGTGGATTTAAATTTGCCTGGAATTAACCGTTTAGCGGTGTTTTTGGCAAAAAATCTTATTCCAAAATACGAAAAGGAAGCGTTCATTTTAGAAACCATCCATGGAATTCAGCTTTTAATAAATCCAAGTGAAGATATTGGTATCGAAGAAAATCTTTATCGTTTTGGAACTTACGAAAAAGGAATCTTAAATTTCATAGAAAAAAACTTAAAACAAGATCAAGTTTTCTTGGATGTTGGTGCCAATATTGGTTTAATGTCTTGTTTTGCGTCAAAAGTTTTAAGAGAATCAGGGAAAATATTAGCCGTAGAAGCAAATCCTAAAACGCGGGAAATTTTACATTACAATTTAAAACTAAATTCGTGTAATAATGTTTCTGTTTTTCCTCTCGGATTAGGGAATGAACAGGGAAAAGCACTTTTTTTTGAAAATTGGGAAGTAAATCGTGGAGGTGCTTCTTTTCTAAATCAATCTTCTTCCGAAAATCAAGGAATTGAAGTAGAAATTAGCACCATAGACAAACTGTTTGAGGATCAACCAATTGACATCATTAAAATTGATGTGGAAGGTTTTGAATTAAATGTTTTGCAAGGAGGAATTGCAAGTATCGAAAAGCATAAACCAATTTTAATTATTGAAGTTTCTTCCAACAGAGAACACGAAATTGGAGTAAAACCGCAAGAAATAAGAACGTTTATAATGAACTTGGGTTTTTATAAAATTTACAAATTGGCAGGCAGCAAAGAACGTATTTCGAAACTTTTGGAAGTGAAATCAGAACAAGATTTACCAGAAGACGATAATATTATTTGTTTACCATTTTAAATTTTCATTCTTGTTTTTAGGAAAGTAAAAAAATCTAATTAAGTCTTTTTTATTATCTTTGAGCTATGATTTTAGGAATTGATTGGAATGTAAGTTCAGAGTTGATTGATGGTTGGTCAACGCCGAACAAATACGGATTGCTTTTCGTGAGCGGAATTATCATTGGATTTTTTGTAATAAAACGCATGTTCAAGCAAGAAAATGTGCAAGAGGAAATTTTAGATAAATTACTTTTGTATATGGTTATTGCAACTGTAATTGGCGCTAGACTAGGACACGTTTTGTTTTATGGACCTTATTTTGACGGATTAAATGCAAATGGTGTCATGGAGCGTGGCTACTTTTCGCATCCGTTGGATATACTTAAAGTGTATGAAGGCGGATTGGCTTCTCACGGAGCAGCAATTGCAATTTTAATAGCCTTATATATTTTCTCAAAAAAGATCGTCAAAAAGCCCATGCTATGGATTTTAGATCGAGTTGTGGCTCCTATTGCGATTGCAGGTTGCTTCATTCGATTAGGGAATTTGGTAAATCATGAAATTATTGGTGATCCTACCTCCTTGCCTTGGGGATTTAAATTTGCCTTTGCCGGGGACGAATATTTGATAAATGATGTACAAGTTTACCGACATCCAGCGCAACTGTATGAGGCAATTTTTTATCTTTTCACCTTCGCTTTATTAATGTATTTATATTGGAAAACAAATGCAAAATTAAAAACAGGTTTACTCTTTGGCGTTTTTATGATTGTTTTATGGACTGGAAGATTTTTGGTAGAATTTGTAAAAGTTGGTCAAACGGCAAGAGATGAAGTCTTTGCATTAAATACCGGTCAAATGTTAAGTATTCCTCTGGTTCTTGCCGGGATTGTCATTTTGTACCTTTCACTAAAAAAGGAGCCTGAAAAAATTTAAAATTAAGCCAATTTGTCATAAAAAATCAAAAAAAATAACTTAGGCATTCATTTTGACATTTTTTTTGCATATATTTATAAAAAATTTAAAAAACACAATATGAAAAAGTCTTATATTATTTGGATTGCAATAGGAGCAATATTGTTATTTGTTTGGAGTCAATTTAATTCCATGTCCAAACTTGATGAAGGGATTAACAAACAATGGCAACAAGTTGAAGTTGCATATCAAGCTAGAATGGACAAAACAAAAGGCTTACTATCAATTGTTAAAGGTGCTGCAGATTTTGAAAAATCTACCTTAAAAGAAGTAATTGACGCAAGAGCGGCTGCAACTTCTATAAAACTTTCTGTTGATGATTTAACAGAAGAAAATTTGAAAAAATTCCAAAAAGCTCAAGATCAATTTGGACAGTCTTTAGGTAGATTAATGGCAGTTTCTGAGAATTATCCAAACTTGAAAGCAATGGATGGATTTCTTGCTTTTCAAGCACAATATGAAGGAATGGAAAATAGAATAGCCACTGAGCGCATTCGATTTAATGAAGTAGTTGGTGATTTTAATGCAAAAATTAGAACCTTTCCAAAAAACATTTTAGCAAGTATGTTTGGATTTGAAAAAAGAGCATATTTCCAAGCAAGTGAAGGCGCTGAAAGTGCTCCAGATATCAAATTTTGATTTCTTAAACAAAAATGAGAGCAAAAAACTTCTTTAATCTTCAACAGCAAAAAAATATTGTAGATGCAATTTCGTCAGCAGAATTAAATACTTCTGGCGAAATTCGTTTACACCTTGTTGACACCACTAAAAATGATGTTTATCAAGAAGCAATTTCCGTTTTTGAATCACTTGAAATGACAAAAACAGAACAAA
>CAZHLZ010000324.1:0-4129 GCA_964532475.1 uncultured Chitinophaga sp. | reverse complement strand
GCTGGGCTGAAAAACGAATAGGAAAAGAACGTTTGAAAGGTGCTTATGCTTACAAGTCTTTGCTAGCCCAAACAGGAATTATTGCTTTCGGTACAGATTTCCCTGTGGAATCATTCAATCCATTTTTAACGATTCATGCCGCGGTTCAACGAAAAAATGAAGCAAATTTTCCAAGTTCTGGTTTTCTTTCTAATGAAGCTGTAAATTTTCAAGAATGCATGAAAGCGATGACTTTATGGCCTGCATTCGCTTGTTTTCAAGAAAAAACAACTGGTTCATTGGAAAAGGGAAAAGATGCTACTTTTGTGATTTTTGATTATCCATTAAATTCAAGTGCAAATTATTCTCAAAACTTTGCATTTATGACTTTCATTAAAGGAAAAAAGGTTTACTCTGCCGAATAAACCTTTTCATCAAAACAAAACTTCTTAGTCGATTAAAACCAGATAAACCCAACTAAGTTTTTCACTACAAACTAAAACATAGAATAAAAAGCTGCAAGACAAATTTATTTTATGTATTAATACAATGTTATAAACTCAAAATTCGACTAAAAGTTACATCCAATACTCTAAAAATGAATATTTAGCTGCTTTAAATGAATATTTCAATTGTTCCAATGAATATTTATTAAATATCAGGTTAGAATTCTGTAATTACTTAAAAATCAAGCTTTATCATAAAAAATATTAATTCTGTACTTTAAATAAATCGATTTATCTAAATTAATATATATTTTAGCTGAAAGAAAATTGCTTTTATAAATAAATTAATACATTTATGACAACTAGAAATTCTAAAATTATGAAACGACTTTTCGATATTCCCTATTATCAATTAGATAATTTCCCTAATGTCGCTATGTTTTCAACAAAAATTAATGGAACTTGGCAACCTACATCCACGCAAGAATTTTTAGAACAAGTAAATGCATATTCACGAGCCTTGGTTGGTTTCGGAATCAAAGCTAACGACAAAGTAGCCATTGTCTCAAGCAATAGAATAGAATGGAACATGATGGATATTGCAATCTTACAAATAGGTGCAATTGTGGTTCCAGTTTACCCAAATATTTCAACGAAAGATTATAATTATATTTTTAATGATGCTGAAATAAAACTATGTTTTTGTGGAAATAAAGAATTGTATGATAAAATTCATTCAATAAAAGCAGATATTTCTTCTCTAGAAAAAATAGTTTGTTTTGATCAGAGTGAAGATGTGGAGCATTTTTCTTCGCTTTTGCCATTTAATGAAAATGTGGATATTCGTACTGTTGAAGAACTAAAAGCAAATGTTAGGAATGAAGCCTTGGCAACCATAATTTACACATCAGGTACAACTGGAAATCCGAAAGGAGTAATGCTATCTCACAATAATATTATTTCTAATGTGGATGGTTGTATTGAGAGGATTCCGGCCGATCATAATTCACGTGTTTTGACCTTTTTGCCCGCTTGTCATATATATGAACGCATGTTACATTATTTATACATGCGATTAGGTTGCGCGATTTATTATGCAGAGTCTATGGATACCATTGGTGATAATATTCGTGAGGTTCAACCTCATGTTTTTACAGCAGTTCCAAGATTACTGGAGAAAGTTTTTGAAAAAATCATGGCAAAAGGAGATGAATTAACCGGAATTAAACGAAAATTATTCTTTTGGGCGGTTGGATTGGCAGAAGAATTTGATTTTAACGGAAAATCAGCTTGGTACAAATTCAAATTAAAAATTGCACGGAAATTAATTTTCTCAAAATGGATGGATGCTTTAGGTGGAGAGGTGAAAGCCGTTGCCTCAGGTAGTGCAGCGCTGCAACCTCGTTTGGCGAGAATTTTCCTTGCTGCAGGAATTCCAATTTTGGAAGGATATGGCTTAACAGAAAGTTCTCCCGTAGTTTCAGTTAATTGCCTTAAAAAAGGAATTGGAATCGGAACGGTTGGTCCTCTTCTGAATAATGTAAAAGTAAAATTTGCGTCGGATGGGGAAATTTTGGTGAAAGGACCAAATGTTATGATGGGTTACTACAATTTACCTGAGGTAACTGCAGAAACATTAACTCCTGATGGTTGGCTGAAAACAGGTGACATTGGAGAAATGGTGGATGATATTTTTCTAAAAATTACGGATCGTAAAAAGGAAATATTTAAAACTTCAGGAGGAAAATTCATTATTCCGCAAGCAATGGAAAATAAGTTTAAGGAATCACGTTTCATTGAACAATTGATTGTTATTGGTGAGAATCAAAAATTTCCCGCAGCATTGATTGTCCCTAATTTCTCTTTTTTGAAAGAATGGAGTAAACGAAAAAATTACAATTTAGAATCATTGAAAAATGAAGAACTTGCTAAAAACGAGTTAGTTATTTCACGAATTGAGAAGGTTGTGAATGAAATAAATCAAACATATGGTCATTGGGAACAAATCAAAAAAATAAAATTGTTGCCAGCAGAATTTTCCATCGAAGGTGGTGAGTTGACGCCAACTTTAAAGTTAAAACGAAAAATTATCATGGAGAAATACAAAGCAATTGTTTCTGAAATCTACTCTGAAGAGTAATTTTGTTTTACTTTTGTCAAAAAAAACATGATTTCTGTAGAATTAATTTTTTCTCATTTCCCAAATCTAAGTGAAACTCAAAAAGAGCAATTTACAAAGTTAAAAGACTTGTATGAGTTTTGGAACAATCAAATAAATGTGATTTCCCGTAAAGACATGGATTCATTTTATGAAAGACACGTCTTACATTCTTTAGCAATTGCTAAAATCATTTCTTTTAAGGAGAACACATCTATTTTAGACATCGGGACAGGTGGAGGTTTTCCAGGAATTCCATTAGCAATTCTATTTCCTGAATGTAATTTTCACTTGGTTGATTCCATTGGGAAAAAAATTAAGGTGGTCAATGAAGTTGCATTGGCTTTGAATTTAAAAAATGTAACTGCAAGTCACGAAAGAGCTGAAAATATCAAGGAAAAATTTGATTTCGTTGTGAGTAGAGCTGTTACAGCAATGCCTGATTTCCTGCCTTGGACGAAGAATAAATTCAAAAAACAGAATTTAAATAGCCTAAAAAATGGAATTTTATACCTTAAAGGAGGAGATTTGACAGAAGAAATGAAACCTGTGAAAGTAAAATTTAAAATTCACTCAATTCCTGATTTTTTTAAAGAAGAATTTTTTGAAACTAAAAAAGTTGTTTATGTGAAGATGAATTGACAAACAATTTGATTTCACGTATTTAAATTAATCGCTGTTTCGTTGCTTTGTGAATGGCTTCAATTTTGTTGTGAACTTGAAGCTTTTGATAAATGTTTTCAATGTGTTTTCTAACAGTTGCAGGAGAAATGTTCAAGAAATCAGCTATTTGTTTGTAGTCATAGCCTTTACTTAATTGACTCAGAACATCTACTTCCCTATTAGTCAAAGCTATCTTTTCTTCATTATAATTTGTTTGCTCTAAATCAAGGGGATTTCTTAACAATCTCATTGCTTTTAACGCAATTCCAGCAGACATTGGAGCACCTCCTTGCATGATATCTTGAATTCCTTCCAATAACTTTTTCGGAGGTTCATCTTTCAAAATATATCCATTAGCACCAGCTTGAATCGCTTTAAAAATATGTGTTTCATCATCCAAAACTGTCAGCATGATAATTTTAATATGTGGAAATTTTTGAGTGATTATTTCTGTTGCTTCAATTCCATCCATTTCCGGCATTTGAATATCCATTAAAATCACATCCACATTAGAATCAGCGTTTAGCTTATCAATCAAATCTTTCCCATGAATTCCTCTGAACTTGAAACGAAGTTCTTCGTGAAAAAATCCAATTTTTTCCTCAATACTTTTCGCTAATAATGAATTGTCTTCCGCAACTGCAATTTTAATCATATCAATTTAAACTAATGTTTGTACAAATTTAAGTTTATTATCATTTTCAAAACATACGACAATTGACCTATATTTAAGAATTCAATAGATTTGAAAAAATATCGATTTTCAGTGCTAATTTATGCTTTTTTTTGTAGGTTTGCACTATGTACGAAGAAATTATTAAACAGGCTTTCAAAGAAGACATCGGTGATGGAGATCATTCTTCCTTAGCTTGTGTGCCAGAAA
>CAZHLZ010000323.1:0-4134 GCA_964532475.1 uncultured Chitinophaga sp. | reverse complement strand
TTAAAGACGTAAACAAAGCTTGGATGAACATGATTTTCCATAGCAAACTTTTTGACATATTTTTCATTCCTTATATATGGTCTTATTTGAGTTGTTTTCTCAAATGAGAACAAATATTCTCTGGCAAATTTGTCTGCATTTTTCTCCCTTTCAATAATATCTAAATTCTTATTGTCATCATCTGAGAGATGATAGGAATTATTCATTATTTCGTTCCAGTCAAACAATACGTGGTTCAGCTCGTGAATCAATGCGTACCATAGGGTTGGATAAAACCCTCTATAATTAGTGAGTACAATGCATGGTTTATTGTTAATGGAAAAAGTTGCGCCTCTTAGATGAAGTGTTGGCAATGGTGCCTGATATATAACAGTAACACCGATTTTATATAATTCTTTAATCACTTGTAACAAACCAAACTCAACATTCGTTGAATGTCTTCTAATTTCAGGGAAGTATTTAATCAGTTTATCTCTGTCATAATCATTAGGATTATTAATCTCTTGAAAATATTCAATTGCTGTATTTATCCAAAATGTTCTAGTGAGTTCGCTCTTTGGTTTAATTGCTCCTGCACTTAGTGCAACATCAATGGAAGGCTTCTTGTATTCAAAGATATTTTTGATGCCCAAATAAGTGATGATTTTTTGTTCAATCTCATTAAAATCTGTTGTGGTGCTTATAAACCCAGCTTTTCTTAACGCCATCAGGTCAAAATGTTCTTTTATAAATTGTATTTTTTCGGTTGTAATTGTAGCTTGTTTACGCGGGGAATTTTTTTCAAGAGATGTTAAATACAGTTGTATTACCTTTTCTCTAGATAATTGTAGAAAATCTGCAATTCTAAAAAGATCGTCAACATTGATATTTCTCTGCCTTCCTTCCAAAATAGCTATTAGGGCCCTGTAATTTATCTGAAGAATTTTAGAAGAATTGGTAATTGTTATATTTAACTCTTTAAGCCTAAATTCATATAATTCCATTAAACTCAAACTAGGATCCCGTTCTATTCTGCTAATTAAATCTTCTATATTAAAATCTTCGTTTTCAACCATATATATATATTATTGTAAAATTACAATTGCAAATATAGTACTTTTATATTTGATTTACAATACCTTTGTAAAAATTATTGCAAAATTGCAATAGAAAAAACAAATTGAACATTATGCTTGACCAAACTAAAAAAGTATTATATTTGTACCATGAATCAGTTATCAATCGAAAAACGTGTTCAAATCATTAACCTTTTAGTGGAAGGGTCAAGCCTTCGTGCTACTTCAAGGATAAGCGGTTGCTCAATCAATACAGTAACTAAGCTATTGGTTGATGTTGGAAGGGCTTGTATTGATTTTCATAATAAAATGGTTCGCGGTATTGATGCGCGAAGGGTTCAGTGTGATGAAATATGGTCATTTGTATATGCCAAGCAGAAGAATGTTCCAGAAGAAATGCAAGATGAAGATGGTAAAGGGGATGTCTGGACTTGGGTCGGTATAGATGCAGAATCAAAACTTGTAATTTCGTGGCTTGTAGGAAATATAGATGCAGAATCAGCTAATGAGTTTATGCTTGATGTTGCAGACAGGGTTTCTAATAGAATACAATTAACCACAGATGGGCATAAACCTTACTTAGAAGCTGTAACAAACGCTTTCGGCTCACAAATAGACTTTGCTCAATTAGTTAAGATTTATGGCAATTCAGAAGGTTCTGGAAATGAAAAAAGATATAGCCCTGCTGAATGCACTGGTGCGAAGAAAGTGAGAATTGAAGGTAATCCTGATAAAAAGTACGTTTCAACTTCTTACGTAGAACGTCAAAACTTAACAATGCGTATGCACATGAGAAGGTTTACAAGACTTACTAATGCCTTTTCAAAAAAGATTGAAAATCACTGTTATGCAATTGCATTACATTTTGTTTACTATAACTTTGTAAAAATTCATAAAACATTAAGGGTTGCACCAGCAATGGAAGCTAAATTGATAGATAGGCTTTGGGAGATAGAAGATATTGTAAAACTAGTTAAATGATTAAATGTTAATAATCAGTTATTTAATGGGCAAATGTAAAAATCATTTTGTTAATGTGTTTATTTGTATTACATTTGTAGCATATTTAACACCTTTTAATAATTATTATTATCAAAACCTATTTATCATTGAAAGTTTTTTATTAAGATTTAGACATTTAACATTTACGTTTTAAGACATAAGAATAGCCACTCAATTGAGTGGCTATTCTATTAATAAAAAAATAAATTATGGAACTATTCAGATTCGCACATTTTCACAAGTTTGAAGATAGCCTCAATCACTTAGCATCCCGTTTAGCACTAACCGAACCTTGGTCATATTCTAATCCAAGAAAGGAACTTGAGGAAGGTAATAATGCTGCTAGATTCTCATTCCCAATTTTAAGGAATTATTTAGAACACACTTTTAGAAAAATAAATTCTGAAAACAAAATAGTATACACCGATGACAAAAATTTTTGTTGTTTTAATACAGGGATAGTGACCCCTAATCTAGAAGATATTTACGCTTTCTTTGAAAAAAATCAACAAGCAACTGCAAAATCCCCTTACTTTTTCAAAGCATTTATCAAGAAAAGTGATAGAGATTTCCTGGGAAATTTCTCTCATAAGCAACCTGAAACGGCAAATTATTTTAGTGAACCTGAACTATTACTATTTAACCCTAAAATGGAATTAATACCTGATATTGATCATATAATTTCAGATAACAAACATAGATTTCCTGAACCAATAAAAGATGCGTCAAGTAGGGAATTGAGAAAGCATCTAATTGGAGCTATTGATGATATATCAAAACGTGTTAAAATAAATTATAAAATAGCAATACCTCAATTTTATGACAACAAATTTCAACTTCTTTTGCCCCTTTATTTAATTGAAGGAAATCAACCAAACCTAGCAGTTGTTATTGAGAAGATAAATGACTCTACATATAACGCTAGAACATGCTTAACAATTGGTATGGCATATAATAATGCGAGATTAATAGTTTGTCCTCATAGTGAATGGTTGCAGCCATGATAAATTCAAACTGAGACACTACCAGAAATTTTATCACCGGAATAAAGAAAATTTGTTAACTTTGTGAAATATAGAATATTAAAAGTAGCTTTTCTCATAAATACCACATCAAAAAGTGAGGAGTCTAAGTAATACAATTATAGCCGATCCTTGGATTGATCCATCAATTGAAAATTCAGACATGAGTTCAATAAGGTGGAGGGAGAATTACCTAAAGTTTAAATCACAATTATACTGGAATATTATTTTTGAAGATCATTCGTATATTCAAGACTCTTTTTTCTTATTCAATAGACAGTTTGAGTGTTTTCTAAAAGACACAAAAGAATACTCAGAACTTTATGTGGTCTGGGAGTAATCCTGTATTTTCTTGTGTCAAAAGAAATAGAGGTGGTGCAGAGACGGGGTTAATAAATATTTTTAATAAAGAGGCAAAAGACAACGAAAACTTTATTTGGTGTTGGGATGGTATTCCTTCTGAAGATTATATTGTCGAGATTACAAGATTGATTTATAAAAACCATAAAAACATTCATTATTCCACCGACAATGCATATCAGTCATTAAAAAAGAAAATTTCTGTATCATTTGATCCTACTTCTGCTTCTTACGATGCCTATGCTTCAAATCTTCCAAATTATCAAAATATTATTAAATTAAAATAAAAAGAAATTCAATCAGTAATCGAAAATAAGGATTTTTCAAGATCTTCGATTTATAAAATGTTAGGATGAATTTTACGCAATCGCATTCCGTAAAAACGATACACGAGTTTAGATGATCTCCAAAAAGACCAAGATGAGTGGTCAGTACATTACAATGAAAGCCGCACCCATAGCGGAAAATACTGCTTCGGCAAAACTCAGATGGAAACATTTATTGAGAGTAAAAAAATCGATGAAGAGAAATTATTAAACAACCTATATTTGGAACCGGTAACTACACCTTAAAAATTGCTCATATTGTCAGATTAAGTCTCGACTATTACAATTTAGTTGATAATTTTTGGCCTTAGCTTTTTTTATTGAATCTATAATATCATTTTTATTTTGAGATATATTGGTAGTATAGTA
>CAZHLZ010000322.1:0-4149 GCA_964532475.1 uncultured Chitinophaga sp. | reverse complement strand
TTAGTAGTTAGTAATTAGTAGTTAGTAATTAGTAGTTAGTAATTAGTAGTTAGTAGTTAGTAGTTAGTAGTTAGTAGTTAGTAATTAGTGGTTAGTAGTTAGTAGTTAGTGGTTAGTAATTAGTGGTTAGTAGTCGATAGTTTATAATTTATAGTAAAATGAAAGGATATAAGATTTTTTTAGCGTGGTTTTTGACGGTATTATTTGGCAGTATAGGCTTACCGCTTTGGTTTGAGTTTTACGGAATTATGTTTTCGGAGGGAACGAGATTTTTTAGGCTTGATGGTGGCGATTTATTCTTTGCGAGTTTGGCTTGTATGCTTGTCAGCGGATTAATTTCACTTCCAACAATTTTGACTTTAATAATTACGAATATCGTATTAAAACGTAAGGATTTTGGGGTAAAAAAACATTTTCGGAAAATAAATTTCACACATTTTATTATGGCTTTGTTGACCTTAATAATTGCTGAAGGATGGCTTTTTCTTGAGTTTTATGCACAATACAATGCATTTGGTCGACGTGAAGAACTATTTTCCTTTGATTTGATGCCTTTATTTTGGTTTTTTATTGTGATGATTTGGTATGTACTTTGTGCTTTTGCTTGCTGGTATTTATTGTTTAAAAACATCATCAAACTTCAAGAAAATGAAGAGAATTTGGATGAGATAGGGCGCTGAATATTAGCATATATATTCAGAAAATAATAAGAAATAGATTATGTAGGGCCTACTAAAAAACAACAAACACCTCATTTTTAAAGGATTTAGCTCATTAATTCTGAATTAGGTGAAGGGTTTTTTAAACACAAACAAGTAAAAACCTTGCATCAAAAACCATCTTACTTTCCAGGACTAAAACCACCTCCACCTTTTGTTCCTTCGATCACTTGTAAGCCGTTTTCGAATTTTTTCTCGATGATAACTTTTCCTTTTTTGTCGTAAATTTTCAGTTTGCCGTGTTTTAGGCCTTCTTTGTAATCAACTTCCGAAATAATTAGTCCTTTGCGGTCAAATTCTTTCATTTTGCCGTCTAATTTCCCATTTTTGAAACCTTGTGTATTTACAGGAATCTTTCCTCCGGGATAATAGGCTGTCCATGTTCCATGTTTTTCTCCATTTTTATAGGTTCCTTCCTCAGTTTTCTTGAAATCTTTGTCTGAAAAGGAAATTGATTGTCCATTTTTAACACTTTCATACACAAAATGCCCCTTCATTGGACCGTATTTTATTTTAGATTTTTTCTTAATAACCTTGTAAGTAATCACATCTTTTGGACTGCCGTTATCGAAAAATTCTGTCCATGCTTTGTTTTTCAATCCTTCTTTATAATCTCCCACTAATTTAAGTTTCCCAGTTGGAAAATAGGATTCCCATTGACCGTTTAATTGTCCTTTTTTAAAGGTAGAACGATTTTTTAATTTTCCATTCTCCCAATAATTTAGCCATTCTCCTTCTTCTTTTCCGTTTTGGTAATCGCCAGACATTAATAAAATTCCGTTTTCATACCACGTTTCCCATTTTCCATTCTTTTCATCGTTGCTAAAATCTCCTTTTTTAAATTTTGCTCCGTTCTTGTAAAAATAGGACCATGTTCCATCTTTTTTATCTTCTTTGTAGTGGGCAGTGTAGGATAATTCGCCCGTTGGATACCAATAAGTCCACAAACCATCTTGTTTTCCTTCTTTAAATGTTCCTGACATGTCACGTTTTCCCTCATTGGTGTACCAAGTCCAAACACCTGATTTTTGACCATTTTTGTAGTAACCCTCAACGTTGATTCTATTTTTATCGTAAAAATATTGGTATTTACCACTTAATTTTCCATCTTCATAAGTACAAACTTTTTCCAGATCACCAGTGTAATAATAAAATTTCCATTCACCCGTTTTTTTACCTTCATTGAAAAAGCCTGTAAGTAAATCAAAGCCGTAAATACTTCTTTCAACAAATTCTCCGTGAGGAAGACCATTTTTATAAGTGTACCATTCTTTAATTTCGGCATTTGGATGGAAATAACTTGCTTCACCATTTCCTTTGATTACAGTTTGTGTGTGAAGAGAATCAGGCAACCAGAATTCTTGCAAATATTTTGTTGAATCAATGTATTCCTCCAATGCTTGTTGTCTTCCATCCACATAAAAGGTCTTGCGAAAACCAAAGAGTTGATCGTTTTTATAATTTGCTTCAATTGCTAAATTCCCATTTTCGAACCATTCTTGATAAATGCTATCTTGCAAATCCTTTTTAAAATAACCTATATATCTTGGTTTTCCATTTGGATAAAACATGGTAAGCTTTCCGTTTAGCTTATCTTTGTAATAATTTCTAATTTCAATGGTATTTCCTTTTTCATCAAAGTACTCCCATTTCCCGTGCTTGAAATTCGTCTCACCTAAAGCGTCCTTATAATAGGAGCCAATTGATTGCGGTTGAGTTTTATTAAAATCCCAATAGAAGGATTGTTTTTTTGTCAAATTTTCTTTCAAAATTTCTTGCGCACCGGCATAAAACTGAATAGAAATTAAAAGAGAAAAAAGTATTTTGTACATGGTATTCGATAATATAGATGATAATCCTATAAGTAAAAATGCAAAAATAGTTACAATTTAGAGATTAGCCCTTGAACAAGTAAAATCACTCCAAAAATAAAAAGAATGGTTCCTGTGATTCGACTTAATGACTTCAATACTTTTCCATTAATAAATGGTCGTAATTTTTTTGCACCAATAATTTTCAGGACGTCAATTGAGAAAAAAACGATTAAAATGGTACTTAGGTAAATTAACATTAGAGTAGAAAATGAAAGGTTGTCACTTTCTTTCGCACCAAGAGCCATGACACTGAACCAATAGAAAATCACCATTGGATTTGCCATGTTTAAAAGAAGACCTTTGATAAAAAGTAAGACGTAATCTTTGGTTGTGTGTGCTACCTTACCTAAATCAGCGTCATGGTGTTCTTTTGGAGTTTTATAAAAAGTTACCACTCCAAAAATCAGGAACATGGAGCCACCAAAAACCTTGAGCATCCATTCGTTTTCCCCTTTAGCGAAGCTTGAAACTTCAGAATAAAAAATGTAGGCAATAAGAATGTAAATAATATCGGACAAAAGCACACCGAGGTCGAAAGAAATTGCAGCACGAATCCCTTTTCGAATACTTGTTTCAAGTAAAACAAAAAAAACGGGGCCTATCATGATGCTCAAAATAAAACCTGTAACTACTGCTTTTATTATTATTTCAGACAAATTGATTTAAGTTTGATACAAAGATATAAATTTTTTGATTATTTCAAAAACTTAGAGCAAGGAGAGGATTTTTTTGGATGTTAAGATTTTAGGATGTTAAGATATTAGGATGTTAAGACTTAAAGACTTGAGACAAAAGACATAAGAATCGAGACAAAAGACATAAGACTTGAGACAAAAGACATAAGACCAAAGACACAAAGCCTTACTTCTCTTTCTTGACTTAGTGCTAAAAGAAAAAGAAAACACGAGGAGCACGAAGAGATTTTTGCAATTGAAATAAAATTTCTGTAAGATCAAGGGAACGCAAAAATCTAAAATATTTTAACGAACATCAAGACCTTCCTTTTCTTTCTTGTCTTAGTGGTAAAACAAAATAGAAAACCACTGAGGAAGTAAGAGTAGAAAGTTATGAAATCGTGTTTACTTTTCTTGTTTTAGTGCCAAAATAATAATGGAGTTTTTTTACACAAAAAAAACAATGTGTTAGTAAAAAAAAGAGTGAAATCTTTAAAAAACCCTTACTTCTCTTTCTTGTTTTAGTGGTAAAAGAAAAAGAAAACCACTTTGGCAGTAAGAATAGAAAGTTATGAAACCGTTTACTTTTCTTGTTTAAGTGCCAAAATAATAATGGAGTTTTTTAACACATAGAAAACACTAGGAACACAAGGAGATTTTTGAAATTGAACGGCTATTTATATAAAAATGAAAAATATGCTTCTCTTTTCTATTTGGGGATGTGGGAAGTCAATCCGGAATTTTATGGGAATTAATCTTAAATTTGTTTAACTCAAAAAATAATTTTAACTTTGTATAAATACTTTTTCTCATGACAACTTTTACAGTAAACGAAAATAGCAAAGCTGCTAAAGCGTTTTTAGCTTTCATCAAAACATTATC
>CAZHLZ010000321.1:0-4156 GCA_964532475.1 uncultured Chitinophaga sp. | reverse complement strand
TCATGGAATTGTGTGTGCGACGCCGTTTGCGAGTTAGCCCCAAGTGGGATATGAAGAAGCAGCTTCAGCTGGTGGGAATGACCTATGCTGAAAGCACAAGGGTTTGGCGTGCTTCGAGGGCCTCAGCACGAGATGTTTTTTGTTGGAGAGGGATAAGAAACAGTACTTTGTAATTCATTAGGTTTACCGGTTGAATGCAAAGCTCTGTTTGTGTGTTGCAGAAAATTGACTAAACGAAATGTTGCAGCTGAAGGGAGTTTACGGACGAAAGTAGCATAAATGAAGTGCAGTGAATTTTGCAAAGGACTACAAAAAGCATGACAAACCCGTAGCTTGGGGCGATAGCAGGCGAGCCAGACAATAAGCAACGGTGACACCCCTTTTAAGACTTCAAGATGGTAGGACTTTAGGACGTTAAGACAGCTTGACCTTATTCGGGGTTCTAGGGGTGGACAAAGTAGTTGCGACTGAGGAAACAAATGAGCCACGCAAGAAAAACAAGTGAACTGCCACAAAGAGAATACTGAACGACTGGCAAAGGAACGCTAAAAACAAGGGGCTGGAGTTTACGGAAGACTTGTAAACCCTTGTTTTTATGTTTTTCTTGCTGGGGCGAAGACTTGACGAAGACCTTTTTACCTCCTCTTTAAAATAAAATTGATACCCGAAGCAGAAATCTATAAAAGGAATTTTAAGAGAAAGAAGAATTGAAAAAAATCTTTAAAAGAACGATAAACCTCATCAAGGATAGCGGCTTGAAGATGAATTGTTTTAGAACGAAAATTGTTAAGAAGCTGCTATTCTTGACTACCAAAAATTGATTTTAGTACTGGAATTTAGGCAAAACGGATTGGTGGAGAGCAATGGAACCAATGAGTTTTGACTCTGCTAGGGCGTAGGCGGTTACCGTGTAAAAGCCGAAGACCGTTAAAGCAGCCAAATTTTGAAGAAAATATTGTTTATAAATAGAAAATAAAAGCGGTTGTTTATAAAAAAAATAAATATATTTTTGTAATTTGAAAAAAAATCTTATGAAAAAAAATTACATCGATTTATTTGCAGGCGCTGGAGGTTTATCAGAAGGTTTTATTAGAGCTGGATTTGAACCAATTGCACATGTCGAAATGAATAAGGATGCATGCGATACTTTAAAAACAAGGACAGCTTATCATTTTTTAAAGGAAAACAATAGGATTGAAGAGTATAATGATTATTTGAAAGGAAATATTAAGCGAGATGAACTTTGGGCTAAAATACCTGTCGAATTAATAAATTCGGTTATCAATTCGGAAATTTCTGAAACCACGCTACCAATTATTTTTGAAAAAATTGATAATATACTTGGCGAAAACAAAAATGTTGATTTGGTAATTGGAGGACCACCTTGTCAAGCTTATTCCATTGTAGGACGAGCAAGAGACCCGAAAAAAATGTCTGATGACCCTAGAAACCATTTGTACAAACATTATGTGCGATTTTTGAAAAGATATCAACCTAAGATGTTTGTTTTTGAAAACGTTCCTGGTATATTATCTGCAAATAATGGCGGATATCTTGATTTAATTTTTGAAGCAGTTAAAGAAGTTGGATATCACTTAGATAAACAAATTCTCAATGCAAAAAATTTCAATGTTTTACAAGATAGAAAAAGAGTCATTATTATTGGATGGAAAAAAGATTTGAATTTAGAATATCCAGAATTTGATATTAAAGAACAAAAGAATAAAATTCTTGAAGATTTATTTTATGATTTACCAAAACTTCAAAATGGACAAGGAAATTGGGGAGTTTCTAAATATGAAGAGAAAATCAATGAATATCTTGAAAAATCAAAAATTAGAAATGGAGTTGATTTTACTACACAACACATTGTGAGACCAAATAATGAAAATGATTTAGAAATTTATCGAATTGCTGTTGAAGAATGGGTGTCGGGGAAAAAACGTCTAAATTACAGTAAATTGCCTTCTAGACTTATTAAACATAGCAATATAAAATCTTTCACAAATCGTTTTCAAGTTGTCAATCATGATGGTGTTTCGCATACCGTCGTTGCTCATATTGCAATGGATGGTCATTATTACATTCATCCCGACATAAAGCAAAATAGATCTATTTCAGTTAGAGAAGCTGCTAGAATACAATCTTTTCCAGATAATTATTTTTTCGAAGCAAGCAGGACGGCAGCATTTAAACAAATAGGAAATGCAGTACCTGTTCTAATGGCGGAGGGAATTGCAAAAAAAATTAATGAAATGATTTGAACATGCATCAATATAAGGCTGAAAACGCAAAACCAAATCCAAAATCTACAATCAATTCTTATAGAAGTTTTGGGTATAATTTATCGACAGCAATAGCTGATATTGTTGATAATAGTATTTCAGCAGGTGCAAACCAAATTACTATAGATTACCTCTGGAAAGGTAAAGATTCAGTTATTTCAATTCTTGATAATGGAAAAGGGATGAATTTAGAGGAGTTAATTATTGCAATGACACCTGGAAGTAAAGACCCTGAAGATTTGAGAGACGAAAAAGACCTAGGGAGATTTGGAATGGGATTAAAAACCGCTTCTTTTTCGCAATGTAAAAGATTAACAGTAGTTACAAAGAAAGAAGGTTTCAAAACGATAAAAAGATGTTGGGATATTGACTTTATTAATCTAGAAGAAGAATGGACGTTACTAGATTTTATTGCAAATGAAAATTATTTAAAGAAAATTGATGATTTAGATAATGGTACTTTAATAATCTGGGAAAATTTAGATCGAATTGTTGGAAACGTAAATGAAGATAACGAGGCTGTAAAAAATGCTTTTTATCAAGAAATGATTACTGTTAAAGAACACCTTGGTCTTGTGTTTCACAAATTCATCGAAAGTAAAAAGGTTAAATTAATTTCAAATACTTATGAAATTGAAGCATGGAATCCTTTCTTGCTAAATTTAACACCCAAGCCCGAAATGGGACAAATTGAATTACTTCCAAACAATGTTGAAGTAACCTATTTTATTTTACCGCATATGTCAAAAATCACAACCGAAGATTATCAGAAATCGGGTGGTCCTTTGGGATGGTATCAACAACAAGGTTTTTATGTTTATAGAGGTGATAGATTGCTTGTTTTTGGAGATTGGTTAGGGATTGAAAAGAAAAGGGAATACTCAAAATTAGCACGAATAGCAATTAATTTCCCAAATGCAAATGATTTTGATTGGAATTTAGATATAAAAAAGTCCACTGCAACACCACCTATTGAAATAAGAAAGGAATTATCAAGGATTGCAAAAATAGCAGTGATGAAATCTGCTAAAATTTACAATTGGAGAGGACAAAAAACGATTTCACAAGAAAATAACAATACGTCATTTGAAAGTCTATGGAAAGATGAAACAAATAGAGAGGGAATTAAGAAATATAAAATAAATAAAAAACATCCTATCATTAAGCAGCTTCTTGAGATAGAAAATACAAACAAATTATTTTCTAAAGCCTTAAAGTTATTAGAAGAAAATATACCATTGGAGCTGATTTTATTTAATCAGAATGAAGACCCATCTTTTCATGAATTAGAAAAAATAACGGAAACACCTAGCGATGAACTAATTAAATTGGCAGTTGAATTATTTGAAATATATAAATCACAAGGAATTACAGAATCATTGGCGAGACAACAAATAATGAATGCCACTCCTTTTAATCTTTTCCCTTTAATTAATGATTATTTGAAATGAACGATATAAAACATTCGGCAAGAGCTATTGCTCATACCTTACTAAATCACGAAAAGACAAAGGGAGAATTAACACCGGAAATAATTAATCAAGTTATTGAAAAGGTTTGTATTATAAATATAGATCCTTCACAGCCAATTGACAAGGAAGAATTATTCGAAATATTAGTAGCGGATTTCAGTATTGGAAAGGGTGCAATAACAATGTTATCTGAAGATATTGAGCCATGGGTTAAAGAAAATAAAGCTAACATAAATTGGGAATTGTGGCATAGATACAAATCCTACATGGCTGAAAAAGACCCTTCTTTCCCAGTGAACGATTTAGATGATTTTACTGAAAAAATTTTAGATAAATGTGTTAATCCACAAACAAAAGGCTCTTGGGACAGAAGAGGAATGGTTGTTGGACATGTGCAAT
>CAZHLZ010000320.1:0-4175 GCA_964532475.1 uncultured Chitinophaga sp. | reverse complement strand
CTTTTGTTTGAAGGTTCAACAAATATTGAACGAGGTGAATACAGTAAACTTGTTGAAAAAAATGGTGGTGTTCTAAATGCAAATACTTCACAAGATAGAACGTACTACTATGAAATATTACCTTCAAATCAATTAGAATTAGGACTTTGGTTGGAAAGTGAGCGTCTTTTACACGCTAAAGTAGATGCAACTGGGGTGGAAACTCAAAGACAAGTTGTAAAAGAAGAAAAAAGACAACGTGTTGATAATCAACCTTACGGTGACTTTATGACAGAAATGTTTAGCAGAATGTTCACAAAACATCCTTACAACTGGGTGCCAATTGGAAGCATGGAGCATTTAGATGCGGCACAAGAAATCGATTACATTAATTTCTACAAAACATTTTATGTGCCTTCAAATGCAACTTTATCTATCGCAGGTGACTTAAACATTGAAGAAACTAAAAAATGGATTAACAAATATTTCGCTACAATTCCTGCTGGTCAAGCAATTAACTTGTACCGCGATTATGAAACTTTAAGCGACGAAGCTTTTGAAACAAAATACAGCATCGCGAAAGCAAAATTTGATAAAAATGACTTTGTCAATTCAAAAAATCCAGAGGCGAAAAAAGTGATTCAAAAATACACTGCAATGCCAACAACAATTCCAAGACCTTCTAAAAACGAAGAGCCATTAACGAAAGTTATCATTGATACAGTGTATGATAACATCCAGTTACCTGCTGTTTTTATGGGCTATAGATTTCCAGAACAAACACATCCAGATGCTTATGCAATTGAAATGATGAACAGTTTATTGTCTGGAAGCACAAGTTCTAGAATGAACAAAAATATTGTTGAGAAAAAACAACTTGCTGTTGGAGCTTTTTCTTTTGCTTTCGGAATGGAGCACCCAGGAATGGGTATTGTTGCAGCAATTGGAGCAAATGGTGTTGATTTAAAAGCAATTGAAACTGCCCTTGACGAAGAAATTGAACAAATTCAAAACGAATTGATTTCTCAAGAAGAATTTGAAAAATTAAGAAATCAATTTGAAAATGATTTGATTTCCTCAAATAGCTCTGTTGCAGGTATCGCTGAAAATTTAGCAGATAAACATGTGTATATGGGAAGTGCAAGTAATGTAAATAATGAATTGCAAAAATACCTTGGTGTAACCCGTGATGACATTCAACGTGTGGCTAAAAAATACTTTACAAAAAATGCAAGAATTGTTTTGTATTATTTACCAAAAGAAACAAATTAATTCATTAAACTAAGAAATTGACATGAAAAAAATAATCATATTTAGTATTGCCTTAGCTTGTGGATTTGGTGTAAATGCACAGGTAAAAAAAGGGAAAACAACAGTTAAAAAAGGGGTTGAAACAAAAGTTGAAACAGCTATCGATCGCTCAATTAGACCAAAAGCAGCGCAGGCTCCAACAATTAACATCAAAGATTCTGAGGTTTTTACAACAGGAAATGGAATTACGGTTGTGTTGTCTGAAAATCACAAATTACCAAAGGTTTCAATTAATTTGGTAATGGGTTCTGATCCAAGAATGGAAGGGCAAAAAGCAGGTGTATCTGAAATTGCTGGACAATTAATTATGTCTGGAACAACGAATAAATCTAAAGACGAATTGGATGCTGAAATTGACTACATCGGAGCAAGTATAAATGCGTCTTCTGAATCCATTTATTTGTCTTGTTTAACTAAACATTTGCCAAAAGCGATGAATTTGTATTCAGACATCGTGATGAATGCAAATTTTCCTCAGTCAGAATTTGACCGTATAATTAAACAAAATGAGTCAAGTTTACTGTCTTCTAAGTCAAGTCCAGACGAAATCGCTGACAAAGTTGAAAGACGTGTAAATTTTGATAAACATCCTTACGGAGAAATCATGACAGAAGCTACTTTGGCTGCTATCAAAAGAGAAGATGTGGTAGATTATTACAAAAATACATTTACTCCAACTGGAAGTTATTTGGTAATTGTAGGCGACATCACAAAAGAAGAAGCAGTTAAATTGGTAAACAATTATTTCTCCACTTGGACAGGTGCCAAAAAACATGAAATGGAATACGGTTTTGGAACTTTCAACAAAGGAAATCGTGTGATTTTTGTTAAGAAACCAGGAGCTGTACAATCTACAATTTCGATTTCTTTCCCAGTTAAAATGAAGCCAGGAGAGCAAAATCAAATTCCACTTACTGTCTTAAACAACATCCTTGGTGGTGGTGGTTTTGGAACACGATTGATGCAAAATTTACGTGAAGACAAAGCATATACTTATGGATGTTATTCTTCCCTAAATATTACTGATAATGGAAGTTGGTTCTCCGCTGGAGGGAATTTTAGAAACGAAGTTTCAGACAGTGCAATCACGCAAATTTTGATGGAATTGGATAAAATCACAAATGGTTTGGTGACTGACGAAGAATTGGATTTAACAAAATCTTCTATGGCTGGTGGTTTTGCTCGTTCTTTAGAAAATCCTGCTACAATCGCTCGTTTTGCTTTAAATATCATTCAAAATAATTTACCAAAAGATTATTACCAAACGTATTTGAAAAGACTTGCAGCTGTTGATAAAAATGCTGTGTTAACAATGGCTCAACAATATTTTACTGCAAAAAATTGTAATATCGTAGTAGTTGGTAATGAATCCATCATTGAAAAATTGAAAGTTTTTGATGCAGATGGTAAAATTGAATTTTTGGACCCATTCGCGCAAGAAATTATTGAAACAAAAAAAGCTGATATTTCTAAAGAGCAATTGATTGAAAAGTACATTTATGCCTTAACTGCAACTACTTCTATGAAAGCTGCGAAAAAGAAAATTGCGAAGGTAAAAACAATGAAACAAGAGTTTGAATTAACAAATCCTCAATTTCCTGGTACCTTGAACATGACAACTTATTTCATTGCACCAAACAAAGAAGCAATGCAATTGCAAATGCAAGGAATGGTGATTCAAAAGCAATATTTTGATGGTACAAAAGGCGGAAGTTCAAACATGCAAACTGGTAAAACAGAAATGAAAGCAGAAGAAATTGAAGCTGAAAAGAAATCTTTAGGTTTAATTCCAGAAATGAATTATGCAGCTGTTGGAATGAATTTCGAATTAGCAGGAATTGAAACAATGGACGGAAAAGATTACTACGTCTTGAAAACAAATGATGGTCAATCTGAAAAAATCGACTATTACGATGTGAAAACCTTTTACAAAATGAAATCAGTTCAAATTGTGGAAGGGGAAGAAACTTCTTCTTCATACAGTGATTTTAAAGAAGTAAATGGAATTATGTTCCCTCACGGAATGTCAATTTTAATGGGAGGTATGACCTTGGCTGGAACAACAAAAACTCTAGAAATCAACGCAAAAGTTGAATCTTCAGTATTTGAATAAAATCTTGCCTCAAGAAAATTGAGTTTGAAAAAAGCGACTAGAAATTTACTAGTCGCTTTTTTTGTTTTATGAAAAGATTCATCATTAAATACGAAAATTCCAATCATATTTTTGGGATTAATTTCAACTTGCTTTTGATAAAAATTTATACTTAAAAACTGCGAAAATTATTTTAAATCCTGCCATAATCGTACCTTTTACGGTACCTGAAACCTTCGAAATCCCAATTCTTTTTTTGTAGTTTACAGGAACTTCATGGCAGTTTTTTTTCAATTTCACCGCTTTTATTTGCATCTCGATTGTCCAAGCATAGGTTTTATCAGACATTTTAAGTTCTTTTAAGGTGTTGAAATCAATGGCTCTAAATGGACCTAAATCAGTAAATTTCTCTCCATAAAAAAGCTGAATTAATTTGCTTGCCAACCAATTACCGAAAACTTGCTGTGGAGTAAGCGAACCTTTTTCTCTTTTTCCCAAGACACGTGAACCAATTACTAAATGCTTGTCAGAATTTATGATAGGATTGACTAAATCGACAATTTCCTCGGGATAATCGGAATAATCTCCATCCATAAAAACAATAATATCAGGTGGATCTTTTGCCGAAAATGCAATTCCATTCAAACAAGCCCAGCCATAACCCTTATTATTTTCTGTTAAAGCAATTCCCCCAACTTTCTCAACTTCTTGGAAGGTATGGTCAGTGCAACAATTGCAAACAACAATAATATTTCTTACCAAATGTTTTGGAATATCATTGATTACCAGAGCA
>CAZHLZ010000319.1:0-4203 GCA_964532475.1 uncultured Chitinophaga sp. | reverse complement strand
AGGTCATAGCCTTCTTCACTTTTTCTAACCAATTGTCACAAAATTGGAAGTCGATTTCCGTAAAAACCTTTTACAAGAAAGTATTTACAACTGCTCTTTTTATTCGGATTGCGTATGTCATATTTTCCTATTTTTTCTATGAATACATGACTGGAATTCCTTTTGAATTTGCAACGGCAGATGCAAATGGATACCATCAAGAAGCTACTTGGATAAATGAACTTTATAAAAACCAAGATTTTTTAAGAAAATATCCTGATTATATAAATGGAAAATATTCAGATGCTGGTTATCCAATTTACCTTTCAATCATTTATTTTATTTCCGATAATAGCATTCTTTTTGCTCGGATAATTAAAGCTCTGCTTAGTGCCTATACTTGCATTCTTATTTACAAAATATGTAAAAATAATTTTGGAGAATCAACAGGCAGAATTGCTGGTATTATTGCCATTTTTTTTCCAAGTTTTATTTATTATTGTGGAATACATGTGAAAGAAACTGAAATGATTTTCGTACTTACCTTTTTTATCGAACGTATTTCAAAACTAATAAATTCAAAAACGATCTCCTACCCTACTTTACTTATTGCTATCTTACTGGCATTTTTGCTTTTTTTCTTTAGAACGGTTTTAGGAGTTAGTGCTTTTTTTGCGCTTTTTTCGGCGATATTATTTACTCAGAACAAATTTCTTCAAAACAGTAAAAAAATGGTCATAGGAATATGGGTGGTTTTAACCCTGTTTATTTTTTTAGGTGGTACATTTATTAACGAAATCGAACGTTATTGGGGAGAGAAAGGTACGAATCAAAGTCAATCGATGGAGGCAAGAGCTGCTCTAAAAACTGGGAATAAATTCGCAAAATATGGAGCCTCAGCAGTTTTTGCCCCGTTCATTTTAGTCGCACCTTTTCCAACAATGGTAAATGTTGAGACGCAGCAAAACCAGATGATGCTGCATGGTGGATTTTTCATCAAAAATGTACTTGGATTTTTTATTTTTCTTGCATTTATAGTGCTAATTCGAACAAAAGAATATAAAAAGCACATTTTCATTTTGTCATTTATACTTGTTTATCTTGGGATTTTAACGCTAAGTAAATTTGCCATTTCAGAACGATTTCACATGCCTGCTTATCCAATTTTGATTGTTTTAGCAGCTTATGGAATATCGAAATTAAACTTAAAAAACGTAAATTACTACATTACATATCTACTTCTAATCGGAATTATCATCATTGGATGGAATTGGTTTAAACTAGCAGGAAGAGGAGAAATATGAAAAAAAAGATACTTTTCATTGCAAACTACCGCAAAGATGTTGGGGGCATTAGCGGTCAAGTTGATGTTTTGCTTCAGAAATTAGATAAAAACGATTATGAAACTGATTTACTAAATACAAAAACAAGTCTATTCAAACGTTTACTCTTGTTTTTTTTAAGTCGGAAACAGATAAAAAATTCTGATGTCATTCACATTCATTGTTGCTCTAATTTTTGTGGATTTTTCCCTGCGATTTTAGGAACAATCTTAGGTAAAATACATCGTAAAAAAATAATTATTACTTATCATGGCGGCGATGCAGAAAATTTTATATCTAAGAACAAAAAATTAACGTTACATTTCCTTAGAAAAGCTGATGAACTTATTGTTTTATCAGAATTTCTTGAAAGAGTATTTCTGAAATTTGAGTTAAAAGTAAAAGTTATCCCTAATATTTTCGAAAGTAAATACACAAATGCCTTTTCAAAAACTGAAATTCAGCCCAATTTTATTTCAATACGAGCATTAAATAAATTATATAATATTGACCTCATTTTAGATGCATTTTCCATCATACAAAAAGAAATTCCAAGTGCATCGCTAACAATTGTAGGTGATGGAACTGAAAGCGAAAATTTAAAATCAAAATGCCATCTTGAAAAAATTCAAAATGTTCATTTCATTGGCAAAGTTCCTAACCAAACTGTAAAAGAATATCTCAAAAAAAATGATTTTTTATTAAGCGCGCCTAGTATTGATAATTTTCCTATTTCAATTTTAGAAGCTTTTGAAAATGAGCTACTTGTCATTTCATCTAATGTTGGAGGTGTTCCCTTTTTGATTGAAAATAACGTGAATGGACTACTTTTTGAAAACCGAAATGTCCATCAATTAGTAAAAATGATTAAATTCGCTATCCAAGACAAAGAAAATTCATTAAAAATGATTGAAAAAGCGAAAATCAGATTGAAAGATTTTTCTTGGGAAACTAATTGTGACAAATTTCATGAATTATATGGTTGATTCTATCATGAGTAACTTTAAAGAAAAACTTATCAAAAGATTTATCCTTCCTTTAAGCGATCTAGTTTTAAAGAGAAGTATTTCTAAGCACCTAAAATTTTTGGAGAAAAGTCAATGGTGGTCATTGGAAGAATTAGAAAAATTTCAAAATGAACGTTTGAAAGTTCTACTTAAGCATTCCTACGAAAATGTTCCCTATTACACTAAATTATTCGATCGTTTAAATCTAAAACCAGGTGATTTTAGAAGCAAAGAAGATTTGAAAAAATTACCAATTCTGACCAAGGATGAAATTAAGCGAAATTTCCCGGAATTTATCGTTAATAAAAATTTAAAAAAAGGTACTTACTACAAAGGCGCTTCAAGTGGATCTACAGGTGAACCTTTAAATTACTATTTGAGTAAAGAGGCATATAGTTTTAACATCGCCTGTGGATTGAGAGCATGGTCATGGATGGGCTATAAATTAGGCGATAAATATATTAAAGTAAGCCAAAATCAACGTTCGAAAAAAGAAAAAAAAATTCAAGATAAATTGTTGAATAATGACTACCTTTTTCTCAAAAACATAAATAAAGAAGGAGTTTCTGAAGCGATTTCATTAATTAAACAAACCAAACCTAAGGTGATACGCTGCTACCCTGATCCTTTGGAATTTATTGCTAATGAATTAATTGCTCGTGGGGAATTTCTTCCACTTACAGCCATAGCTACCACAGGAAATGTACTACACAGAGAAGCTCGAAAAAAAATTGAATTTGCTTTTCAAACCAAAATTTATGATGGATATAGTTGCGAAGGAAGTGCACCATTTTTCCAATGTGAAACCCACGAAAACTACCACGCAGGAATGGAATATGCTATTTCAGAATTTGTGGATGTTGAAGAAAATGAAAATGGATTCAAGCAAGGTCGACATATTGTTACTAATTTATGGAATTTTGATACTCCTTTTATTCGTTATGACTCACAAGATTTGTTAGAATTTACAGGTAAAAAATGTTCTTGCGGACGAAATTTACTCCCGATAAAAAAGATCTTAGGCCGAGACAATGACATTTTAATAACAACAAATGGTAAAAATATTATTGCACAAATATTTACAATATTTTTTTCAAAATTTTCAAATGTTCTTCAGTTTCAATTTATTCAAGAAGATACTTTAAATATTAAGTGTAATATTGTTGTAAATGATTTTTTTAATGATGTAGATTTTAACAAAATTAAAGATTATGTTTTGTCTGTATTTGATGATAAAAGCATGAACATAAGATTTGAATTAGTTAATGAAATTAAAGTTGGAAAAAACGGAAAGAGAAGGTTTATGATAAATTACATGAAATAAATGGAAGAAAAATACAATTCTCGGTCTTTTTTAGCAATTATCAAAGGAATTGGAATTCGTTTTCTATCCATATTTGTCATGTTTACTTTTCCAGCTCAATTTACTGTGTTTATCCATCGATTAAGAGGTGTAAAAATTGGGAAAGGTTCAAAAATAAATCGAACTGTTATCATTGATGATAGTCGTCCTGATCTAGTTGAAATTGGAGAAAAAGTTTGGGTAACTGCTGGTGTTCAAATATTATGTCACCACAGAGATATTAGTAAATACGACACTTCGAAAGCTGTAATGGAATTGCCATTGGTGTACAAAAAAGTAATAATCAATGACGGCGCACACATTGGGATTGGTGCAATTCTGATGCCTGGTGTCACCATTGGAAAAGGGGCAGTTATTGGTGCAGGTGCTGTTGTAACAAGTGACATTCCTGATTTTTCTGTAGCTGTTGGAATTCCAGCTAAGGTCATTAAAAAATTCAGCTAATGAATATCCTTTTTGAATTAAATCATCCAAAACATTTTCATCAATTCAAATTTGTAATTGAAAAATTAAAGGTAGAAGGTCATAAAGT
>CAZHLZ010000318.1:3968-4219 GCA_964532475.1 uncultured Chitinophaga sp. | reverse complement strand
CGAAAAATAATATTTTGTTTTCCAACTTCAAGCGGGTAGAGGGAGGCAGTAAAATTAAAGTTGATGTTGTTTTGAGAAAATTGTTTGGTGTGTAAACCTTGTTCCTTGCAATAATTCTCTAAATAGAACATTAAATCTTTTTCTTTTCCTGATAAGGACTCAAATTTGATTAGATTTTGCAGTAAAATTTCAGGACGCAATTTCTCACTTTCAAGTAAATCTTGGTTAAATCCAAAAAAGGAACTTAGTAC
>CAZHLZ010000318.1:0-3958 GCA_964532475.1 uncultured Chitinophaga sp. | reverse complement strand
ATATGAATAAAAATCCTTTCAAGTTTTTCGATTTAAAAAAGCTAAAGTATAAAAAAATCCGCTCAAATAAATGAACGGATTCAGAATGTTTTTAAAAAAGTCTATTTTTAGTCTTTGATAACTGTGTATCCAGGGTATTTTTTAGAATCAAAAACGAATTTGCTATCCTCAACACTTGCGTTTGCAGTAAACTTTGTTAAAGAATAAGTCATTGTCGTTGCGTCTTTTGATTTCATGATCGCTTTTTTCAATTCTAAATCATCTTTAGAAATGTACAAAATAATTGTATGGTAATCTACTTTTTTAGGGTTTTTTGGGTACAAATAAATTACGTGTACTTTTTCGTTGTTCAAAGTTTCTTCCTTCTCGTATTTGTTTTTGAATCCAGTTTCCCAGATTGTCATCAATTTTTTAGGATTGATTGACTCATCGTCATCACTACTCGCATCTGATTCGTAAACAGATTTCTCTTCTTTCACAACTGTCCAAGTTTTTGTTCCGTTTGAAATAATCGTGTTGTCGCCATAAGAAGCATAAAATTTACTTCCTTTGACCCAACCTTTTCCGATTTCAGTTTCATTTACCCCAGAAGAAGTATTTTTAATGGAAGCACTGAACTCGATGTAAAAAGATTTGTAATCTTTCATTTTCGCGGAAACCTTGTCTAAAATCCCTTGAGATTTAGCGTCTGTTGTTTTTTCTTGCGCGAAACTTGTTATTGAAACAAGTGTAAATAAAGCTATTATTAATTTCATTTTATGTTTTTGATTATGCAAATATCTAAAATTATGCCAAGATATTAAGATTTAAAATTTATTTTTTTAGCGAGTGCAAAATTAACTAATAAAAATCAATCTTCATCAGGTTTTGAAATAGTTTTTTGAGTTTCAGTTGGAATGTCCTTTTGTTGGCGTTTTTTCTTAATTGGATAGCGCTTTTTCTCACTTTCTCTAAAAATATCTAGAAAGTATTGCGCCATTTTAAAATCTCTAAAATTATTGAAATCTTCTTGGTAATTTAAACCTGCTCCTTGCGTAAATTGACCAAGGTTTTTTTCTTGAATTACGGTGTTATCATTCGATTCATTAAATATACTTACTCTAAATGTTCCATCTTCATTTATCAAGTACTCTAAATTTACGTCTCCAATGAATGAACTTTGATTTTGAGAGTTGGCACTTTCAACTCCAACACTTGTTTTAAGAATCAAACGGTCATTGTATAAGTTCTTGGAAACGTCGAAGGTTTTCACATCACTTGTTAATCCAACTTTGAGTTTCACATCGCTTGACATTTTACCAAGAATTTCATTAATTTGACCAGAAACTAAATCCAAAGCTGCACCAGAACCAGCTGAAACTTTTCCATCAATTGGTTGGAATTTTTTTACAAGTAGGAGAGAAAAAAATTGTTTATTCAAATCGTCTTGATTTCCCTTAATACGATTTAAGGATACTGTTTCACTTTCACTTGCCTTTGGAACCTGAATATCGAAGGTTATTAATGGGTTTAGCAGGGTTTCTGTCAAGTTCAAATAACATTTCACTTCCTTACTTTGATAAGAACTTGAGGATTCAATATTTGGATTTATTTCTGCTAAGGTTGTTTCGATGGAAGCATAAGTTCGAAGATTTAAACGAGCATTTACTGGGTCTCCAGTCCAAACAATTGTTCCCCCTTTTTCGATGATAAATGGCTGTTTTACTGGTGGCATCACGAAGTTGTAAACACTTCCATCAGTAACTGTAAAATCACCAATCATTTCAACATCCCCAATATCATCTAATTTTATGGCAATATCACCATCCCCTTTAGCAATGATTTCATCTTTTAAATTATCGTCAAAAATGATTTTTAATTCGGCATCAGGAGTGACCTTGAAGTTTAATCCCATATTTACTCCTGTAAAATCAATTTTTGGTTGTTGGTTATTTTGTAAGCTGTCAATTTTTGGTTTGAATGTGATAAATTTATCCTCTTCAATATCTCCTGTTCCATACATTGGGAAATTGATGGTTGTACCTTTCTTTGTTTCAAGATTTACATCAATATAAAGGTTTTCAGCGTAGCCGAAAATGTTGGCATTTCCTGTTACATAAGCCTTACCAAAATAAATTTCACCTTCTTTATACGCCGTATTCATTACCAAAAAGCGATCTAAATCTTGGTTTTTATTTAAGCTGTTCAATGCATAAGCGTCATCATTTAAGTTAAATGCTAAATCAAAATTCCAATTGGCAAAATTTTGATGATACACAGTTCCAATCAAAGAACCCGTATTTCCATCTTCATCCATCAAAGGCATGTTATCGATGTAAATACCATCTTTATCAGCATAAATTTCACCGCTAAATCCAAAGTTTACACCAAACATTTCAACTTTTGCATTTCCACCTAGCAGGTTGATTGCTCCTTCCATCACTGGTTCTTCTGGTGTTCCGGTTATTTTTAAATCTCCATCAACCAAACCTCGCAATCCTGAAACCACTTGTGGATCCATAAAAGCGTTGGTAAATTGTAAATCAGTATAATCAAAGTTTAGATCGAAGTCTAAGTTATTTTTCTCTCTTGCTAAATAATAACTTCCATCAAAATTAAAAGTTTTGGCTTTTTTATAAAATAATTCCCCACTTAAATCAATACTTTCAGAGGCTTTTCCCCAAGCACCTTTCAGGTTAATGTCACCAACTTCTGCTCCATCGATATATAAATCTCGAATCGCAGCATCACTTGTAAATGCAATATCTTGAAATGGATCTGAAACACTTGCAACACCATTTAATTCACCCTGAATTTTTATTGGTAAACCGAAAAGGGAGGTGAAATCCTCTAATTGCAATGCATTGATATCTAATTTTAAAATATCCTCATTTTGCTCGGAAATACAGCCGTCAATGGTAACGAATTGATTATCTCGCTGCATCCTAAAATTTTGAATCTGAATGTCATTTGGCGCCAATAATACTTGTGAGTTATCGTTAATTTCCCATTTGTGTTCGCGGATAGCAAAATAAGAAGGGTTGATGTTAAAAAAGAAACTGTTTAAGTCGTTAACAATCGTTTTCCAAGAGAAAAAAGTTTCATTTAAAGTTCCTGGATTCCAACGAAGTTCGGAGTTTATTTCATCCTTCACTCCATTCGCTGTAAATTTTGCATTATCGACAAACATGGAGTCATTAAGTGCAAATCGACTAACGGTGTAGACTGCGTCGAGATTTGATTTATTGACCAATTGTTCTACTTTCAAATCATTGAGAACGATATCGTTATAACTAATTTTACTTGAATTGAAATTCATCATAAAATCACTTTTTGAGGCATCATAAAATCCATCTATTCGCGATCCAGGTGCGATTTTTAAACCTGGTGCAAAAATGTTAAAGAACTCATTGACTTCGTTGAATTCTACTAGGTAATCAAACTTATTTTTTACAGCAGATTTTTTGATTGCTTTAGCCTTAAATATTGCCGGTAAAATGGCAGAAAACTGATTGTTAATCTCGTCGCCAACAGTTGCAAAATCGACTTTTCCTTTAACACTTGCATTCACCAAATCACTGGTGATTGATAAAATGTCTTGCATTTCGCTGCGGTTCATTCTTATCACCATCGACGGAACTTCGAATTTATTGTCGCCTTCGTTATAAAACAAACCATCTAAAGTAATTTCACCCGAATAATTGCTAGAATTTGTCCCAGAAATATTAACCGAGAAAGAAGATTTTAGAACTGTATTATTAACTTTTGATAAATTTAAATTATCAAGAACTGCTTCAGTAATATCGATATCAAACTTAAAATGTTGTTTTGTGTTAAAGTCTAAAAGTCCGTTGTATGTTAAATTCAAATTATCATCACCAATATCTACTTTACCTTCAAAGACATTATCAACAAATGCTCCTTCTTTGATTTCGATATCGCGGTAGGTATAATCCAAATAATCAAAGCGTTTCAGGTC
>CAZHLZ010000317.1:0-4279 GCA_964532475.1 uncultured Chitinophaga sp. | reverse complement strand
GTTGATTGTTGCTTCACATGCTAATGGCGCTGCTGTTGCACAAGTCATATTTGATGGTGGACAGTTTACATTGATATTCACATTATCATTTGAATTACCACATGAAGCTGTACTAATTCTCCATCGAAAGGTTGAAGTACCATGTCCCATGCCTGTCACAGTAGTAGATGGTGAAGATGGATCTGTAATAGTCACACCAGTACAACCTGATTGGCAAGTCCAAGTGCCTGTGCCAGAAGTTGGTGTATTAGCAGCCAAAGTAGCTGTTGTTACACAATTTGCTAAAGTTTGATCTGGACCAGCATTTGATGTGGTTGGGGGAGTACAGCATGTTCTTGTTAAAGTAAAGTTTCCAGTTGTAGATGAACCAGATGAATAATAAGCAATATAAACGTAATAAGTAACCCCTACAGTTGTTGTAAAGGTGTAGGTTTCAGTAAAATCATTACAATATATGTTTGTGTAGCTTCCACAGGATCCTGAATTTATATTTAGTTTTATATCTAAACCAGTGGAGCTAATAGTTGTAGATTGACCATCACCAACAAACGTATACCAAACTCCATAATTACTCATTGCACATGAAGTTCCATGTGCATTATTCGCACTTCCATTTGTTGTCGCATTTATAGTTGACCCACATGGTAATGGTACTGCTGTTGCACATGTTGTATTTGTAGGAGGTGGTGTTGCATTCCAAACACATATATTACCATCTGCACTTGCAGTTCCATTCCCAGAACTCCTATGTAATTGAATTAAATATGTAGCACCATTAGTAGTTGCAAAACTAATTGTACCTGAACTATTTGTGGCAATCAAAGTACACGCTAATTGAGAACCAGCTGCAAGAGCACAATCTGTTCCCGCATACAAAGCCAATGCTACACTTTCACTTGTTGAAGATGTAGAAGCAGTAATACTTGTATAATTTGATGTTGCTACAAATCTATACCAACCATCATCTCGATTTGAAGTATTACAGGTAGGAACAGTTAATCCATTATTTGTAAAAGTTCCAGGTAATGAATAAGAAGCACTCGTACAAGAAGAAGCAGGTGTTATTGTATTTTCTGTCGGACAGGCATCCGATATCTGACCTATTGTATAATTGAAGAAAAATAGAATTATTAATGTAAGGGCTAAAAAAAGTTTATTCATAATTTAATAATTGCATTGTTTTATAGTTTGTTGCAAAGTTAAGAAAAAAACACAATTTTGTCCCACTGATAAAGTGACTATTTCTTAATAATTATTTAAAACCATGCTTACAATTATCAAAATGTACACCTGAATGAATATTAATGCATTTTGGACGAATATTTAACCTTTTTGAATGAATATTTGCAAAATTACCACCTGAAATTATAGGGTGAAAGTTACACTAAGTGGGTTTATTTATGATAAAACAGGAGTGATAACTGTTAAAATATAAACAAAAAATCGATGAAACCGTACAAAAATGTTTTCGAATCGACTTAAATAAGGGGTTCAGTAAACTTCATAAATATTTTGCAAGAAAATTGGGAAAAGGGTAATTAGGTCTTTTAGAGGAAGGTGTGAAATTTGGACGAAGGTTCTTAAGATATTTATGGGTAGCTCAGAATTCACTTCGTGGCTACCGACACGGTACAAATCCATCGGAGCTATGTCAGTACAAAGGCAATCAATGACCGGCTTTCGACTTACTTCGACAGGCTCAGCACAAGACGCTCAATCACCTTGATTTTTGGAGTACCACAAATAAATTTGAAAAAAAAGTCACCCGATTAGAGTGACTTAAAATTATTCTAAAAAATTAGATCTATTTTCCGTGGCATTGTTTGTACTTCTTACCACTTCCACAAGGACAAGCATCGTTACGATTTATTTTTGGCTCTGTCACAACAGGCTGTTTCTTAACTGGCTCATTGTAAGAATTTTGAATTGCTTCTTGATATCCCTCTGCCCCATTAAATTGAGGTGCTTGAGTAGATGTAGAAGTCATTCCTAACTGAGCTTTTTCGTAAGAATTTTGTTGAGTTACCTCCTTGTTTGTCGTTTTTATTTCATCTTGTAAGAATGGGATGTCCATTTTAACAAGTGTTTCAATAGTTTCTACGTTTAATCTACCAAGCATGGTTTTAAATAGTTCGAATGATTCTAATTTATAGATTAACAATGGATCTGTTTGCTCGTAAACAGCTTGTTGAACGGAAGTTCTTAAATCATCCATTTCACGTAAGTGTTCTTTCCATTCGTTGTCAATCATAGCGAGTACTATGTTTCTCTCGTATGAACTTGTAAGAGCCTTTCCGCCAGACTTATAAGCTTCTTCTAAACTTACAATCATCTGCATTTCCCTTTTACCGTCTGTTAATGGAAAAGAAATGTTTTCATATCTATTGGAAGGATTTTCAAACACATTTTTCACTTGTGGAAATGCACGTTCAGCAATTTTTGTGTTTTTACGTGCATAATGTTCTTGCACTGCATCAAAAACGCGGTTTACAATTTCATTTTTGTTTAAGGTTGAAAAATCACTTTCTGAAACTGGAGATTCGATTCCTAACACTCGGTAAAGTTCCAAAGTAAAATCTTCAAATTGATTTGCATGCGGGAAATTAAATACAATGGATTCAGAAACATCGTAAAACATATTAGCAACATCAGAACCCAAACGATCTCCAAACAATGCATTGTGACGTTTTTTGTAAATCGCTTTACGTTGCGCGTTCATGACATCATCGTATTCTAATAAACGTTTACGCATTCCGAAGTTATTTTCTTCCACTTTTTTCTGCGCACGCTCAATTGATTTAGAAACCATGGAATGTGTAATCACCTCCCCTTCTTTTAAACCAAGTCTGTCCATGATTTTTGCAATTCGCTCAGAACCAAATTTACGCATCAAATCGTCCTCCAAACAAACGAAAAATTGCGAAGAACCTGGATCACCTTGACGACCTGCTCGACCACGTAATTGTCTATCTACACGACGAGAATCGTGTCTTTCTGTACCAATAATTGCTAAACCTCCCGCTTCCTTCACTCCTTCACCTAACTTAATATCTGTTCCACGACCAGCCATGTTTGTTGCTATTGTTACAGCACCAGCTTTTCCGGCATTGGCAACAATTTCAGCTTCCTGCTGGTGGTATTTTGCATTCAATACTTGGTGTTCAATTCCACGCATTTTAAGCATTCTACTCAAAAATTCAGAAATTTCAACCGTGGTTGTACCCACTAAAACTGGACGACCCGCTTTTACTAACTTTTCAGTTTCATCGATTACCGCAGCAAATTTTTCTCTTGCTGAACGGTAAACTAAGTCATTTTGATCTTTTCTAGAAATAGGACGATTTGTAGGAATCACTACAACGTCTAATTTGTAAATGTCCCAAAATTCTTTCGCTTCGGTTTCAGCTGTTCCAGTCATACCCGCTAATTTGTGGTACATTCTGAAATAATTTTGCAGCGTAATTGTTGCGTATGTTTGTGTTGCAGCTTCAACGACCACATTTTCTTTCGCTTCAATTGCTTGGTGAAGACCGTCAGAATAACGTCTTCCTTCCATGATACGCCCTGTTTGCTCGTCAACAATTTTCACTTTCCCTTCAATTATAACGTATTCCACCTCTTTTTCAAAAAGTGTGTACGCCTTTAATAATTGATTTATGGAGTGAATGCGTTCAGATTTAATACTGAAATCTCGAATCAGAGCATCTTTTTGATTTGCTAATTCCTCGCCAATCACACCCGTTTTTTGAAGTTTAGCAATTTCTCCACCAATATCTGGAATTACATAAAAATCACGGTCTTCGTTTCCAGAAACAAGATCAATTCCTTTTTCTGTTAATTCAATGGTATTATTTTTTTCATCAATTACAAAAAATAACTCAGCATCAATTTTTTTCATGTGTTTGCCTTGTTCGGCCATGTAAAAATTTTCTGTTTTTTGTAAATGAGCCTTAATACCTGGTTCCGATAGGAATTTAATTAATGCTTTATTTTTTGGTAAACCTCTGTGAGCTCTTAAAAGTGCCATTCCACCTTCTTCCAATAAGGTTTTCATGTCTTTTTTATCGTCCGATGGAGAATTTATTACTTCTAATTTCTTTTTTGCCTCGACTAAACATTGAGTAACATACGCTTTTTGAGCAGCCACAACCTTTTCAATTCTGGGCTTCAACTCATGGAATTCATGTTCGTCACCTTTCGGAGTTGGACCTGAAATGATTAATGGCGTTCTAGCATCATCAATTAAAACAGAATCGACCTCATCGACAATAGCGTAATG
>CAZHLZ010000316.1:0-4306 GCA_964532475.1 uncultured Chitinophaga sp. | reverse complement strand
AACAGTTTCACCAGCATCATCAAAATCACCATCTTGGTTATAATCCACCCAAATTTTTATAATGTCAGTACTAAAATAATCACCATTGTATAATGTAATATCAAATGTTTCGTTTCTTGTAACTGTTGTTATTGTTGAAGTAAAGTTAGAATAGGTAGTTGCAGCGGATGTATTACTAGTTGTGCCTGAATCTGTTTCTATATTAATTCCTTGTATAAACTCATTTGCGGTATTTGTTGAAGCAGCGGTGCAATAACCAATTGTTGGTGTACAGGTAGTTGTAACACCGTTTGACCAATTGGTACCATTACGGGTAAATATTTTAAAGGTATATGTTACACCCATTGTTAATCCAGTAATGTTTACAGTAGCTCCTGTTCCTTTGTAAACACAAAAACCTCCATCAAAAGCGGTACCACTTCCAAAAGCTGCGTTTGCAGAATAAGAAGAGCCATCACCTGTTGGACTAGCGGCAGTAAATCCACTTGTTTTAGCAAAAATCAAAACTTCACTATAACATGCTGGTGCAGACCAAGATACAGTAGTTCCCGTATTTTGACAATTAGATGTTCCTAATCCAGTAGCATTTGCAGCTGATGCGTGAGTAATTGTTTGAGCTGACCCAGCATAAGCAGTTCCACTTACTGTTGGGGTAGCAGTAAAAGTTAAATTACCTGTTGTAATAGCAGAACATGAAATTGTATTTCCTGCAGGCATGCAAGTAACATCAGCTGTTACAAAATAATATACAGTTGTACCCGCTACAATTGTTGAGGTGTTAATAAAAGAACTAAAAGTTTTTGCACCAGTTCCACCAGGAGTATTTATGGTTTTTAACAATATGTCAGACCCAGGGTTGTAAACATTATCAGTTGATGCATGTAATTTAATGTTTGTTAGGTTTGCAGAAGTATAAGAACCAGCTAAAGTTACGGTTGCAGCAGTTAAATTTGAATTTGCAACTGTTCCTGAAACACTAAATGCATAAATTAAGTTACTTGTTGTGTTTTGAATAATGTTACCAGCCGCTACAGAAGGGTTAGAAGATGATAAAACTAATACTGGTGCAGGTGCACTTACCGTACCACTGCAAGTAATATTTACATTAGTTGCATCAGTTGAAGTACATATAATGTTTTGAGAATTATAATTCCCTGCGAGAAGACCTGCCTTCAATCTTATGAAAATTGTAGTCGCTGCAACTGTACCGCCGGTTCCAAGTGTTAATGTAGACCCAAAACCACTCCCAGATGACAAAGAAATTTCGTAGTCTGTTGGGGCAGTTAATGTAATACCAGCTGTTAAGTTTGTACCAGAAACTGAGATTTGTTGTTCTGCCGAAGGTCCAGAACCTTGAGCGTAATTTAAAGAAGTTAGAGAAGTTGGAGTTGCGGTGATTGTTGGGGTAGTTGCTGAATATGTTGATACCGATACATCATGAAAAACATGAGCCCTAGTACCTGTTACAGTAAATCTTAATTTTATATTTCCACTTCCATCATTTACAGTGCTTGAATATGCTATAGGTGTAGTTGAAAAACCTGTAGTCCATGATTCCACATCTACCCAACCTGCTCCATTGACGTTTTTTTGCAATTTAAATGAAGCACTAGTAGTTGCTGTTGTCTTCATGTTAAAGGTAACTAGTCCTGCACCATTTGAAACAATATTAGGTATCTCTAATATTCCTGTTGCAGCTTTAAGCTGAACAATTCCAATCGAACCTGTCCCACTTGCAGCCGAAGAAGGAATGACAATACAATCAGACATAGACCAAGAACCGCCAGATCCAGTTTGAGAATAATTCCCATAGGCCCCTCTAGAAGTCCAGGATTGAAAATTTTCACTAATTTGAGCAAAAATTGATCCTACAAAAAACACCAATAAAAAACTTAAACTTGCTTTGAAAAGAACACCTTTCAAAGGCTTAAAACCAGTACAAAACATAACTATTTACTTGCATGGTTATCGTTCTAATGGTTTCAATCTTTGCTTAAATGTTAAGCGTGGATATCAAGGAGGACATTAAAACTTTACGGGACGAAGATACAAAAATTTTTAATTGAAAAAACAATTTAACATAAAATTAATGTCCAACTAAATGGTTTAGTTACTGTTAAATTTTAATAAATCGGTTTAGCTTTTTTAGATATTATAGAGCAACATTCCGATGGAAAAATAGATGAATAAACCTAAAACATCGTTTAAGGTAGTAATAAAAGGTCCCGTTGCTAATGCTGGGTCTATTTTATATTTGTTCAAAACTAAGGGAATTAATGTGCCAATTATTGCTGCAAAAATTATCACAATGAACAAAGAAATACTTACTACAATTGCCAAGGTGGTATTTTCAAACAAGGTAGCTATTCCAAAAATGATACTTGAACAAATAATTGCATTCAACAACCCCAAACTTGCCTCTTTGCTTACTCGTGAAAAAATACTTGTGAATTGATTTCCTTTAGCTAAATATTGAACTACTATTGCCGAAGATTGCACACCCACATTTCCTCCCATCGCGGTAATTAACGGAATAAAAAACGCCAATGCAGGAATTTTACTGATGTTTCCCTCAAAAGAAGAAATAACTTGTGCTCCCAAAATTCCGCCCAACATACCAATTAATAACCAAGGTAAGCGAGATCGGGAAATTCTCCAAATACTTGCATTAGATTCTACCTTTTCTGAGATACCTGATGCCAATTGAAAATCTTTGTCAGCCTCTTCTTTGATGATATCAACCACGTCATCAATGGTAATTCGACCAACTAATTTATTTTGAAAATCAACCACCGGAATGGAAACCAAATCATATTTTTCCATCACACGTGCCACTTCTTCGCTTGAATCGGTCGTTTTAACAGAAATGATGTTTTTATCTTGGTATAAATCTGAAATTTTTGTTTTTGGCTGCGCAAATAATAATCGTTTTAAGGACAATAATCCCACCAATTTATTCAATGGATCAACGACATAAATCGTATAAACCTGCTCTACATCTTCTGCTTGGCGACGTAATTCAACAATACAACGATCTACCGGCCAATCCATGTTTGCTTGAATAAATTCTTTCTGCATCAAACCACCGGCTGTATCTTCGTCGTAGTTTAATAAATCAACGATGTCATCTGCGGCTTCATCATCCTCCATTTGAGAAATAACCTCCTGAATTTCTTTATCAGTAAGTTCACCCAAGATATCGGCAGCATCATCAGAATCTAAGTTTTCAAGTTGTTCTGCAATTTCTTTAGAAGAAAGTGATTTTAAGAATCGATCACGAACTTCTTCTTCCAACTCCATCAATACATCTGCTTGCACGTCTTCTTCCAACATGTAATAGATGTATTTCGCCTCTTCTTTACTTAATTCATCAAGAATTTCGGCAATATCAGCGAAATGTAGTCCCAAAATATGCTCAGAAATCCAAGAAACATTTCTGTTTTGGATCTCTATTCGTAATTGCTCAAGAAAATCTTTTGTTAATTCGAAACGCATGATGCAAAGGTAAGAATTAATCGCAAAAGAACACAAAGTCCTAAATATTTATGGCGGACGAGGAATGTTTGTGAAAAAACACTATCTTTGTGAAAAATTTAACATTATTCCCTATGGCTTTTGAAAAAGAATTAGATAAAAGAAGCAATTCTTGCTGTGAACTTTGTACATCAACAGAAAATTTAACAAGTTTTGAAATTACTCCGACGCAACATAATGGAAGAATTGACGATTACATTTATGTTTGTGGCATCTGCAAAACTCAAATCGAAAATTCTGATTTAATCAATGCGAATCACTGGAGATGCTTGAATGAGAGTATGTGGAGTGAAATTCCTGCAGTACAAGTTGTTGCTTGGAGGATGTTGCATCGAATTCAAAACGAAACTTGGCCTCAAGATTTACTTGAAATGCTTTATTTAGATGAAGAAACTTTGGCTTGGGCAAAAGCATCAGGAGATGGTGAAGAGGCAGAAGACGCCGTTATTCACAAAGATAGTAATGGTGTTAAATTAGAAATGGGAGATACAGTTGTTTTAATCAAGGATTTGAACGTTAAAGGTGGAGGATTTACCGCAAAACGAGGTACTGCTGTTAGAAATATCCGATTGGTGCATGACAATCCTGAACACATAGAAGGCAAAGTGGAAGGTCAAACAATTGTGATTTTAACGCAATACGTGAAGAAATAGTTCATGCCAAGGCAAAATTTGAAGTGTTTAAACTGTCAATTGAGTCAAAAGCTAATATTTATGCTTTTCGAAAAAGGAATACAAAGACACGGAAATTACGAAAAGCAAAACACAGATAA